>JAGQXC010000623.1 GCA_020436785.1 Saprospiraceae bacterium
CCGAGCACAACGGCTGTAAAATCACTGGGAGAGTCACATGGCTTGGACTCCGCACCCAGTCCTCGGAGGCGGAAAGTCCGCTCCTGCGAATACCCGTTGTTTTTAAACACAGCCTCCCCCCTCAGATCGGTGATGCGTACCCGTGCCACATAGGTAATCCCGGTATCCAGGGGTACTTCCGCGGGACCCCACAGATAATTGTTGGTCATGCTGGTCACCGTCAGGGGCGTCTGATAAGCCCATACCTGGTCCAGGCTCATTCCATCCGGCCATTCGTACAGATAAAGGACGTATTCCACGGGAAAGGCACCCAAATGCTGGGGCAGCCAGCTAAAGACGATTTGCTGCGGCTGGGTCCAGGGTGGGTCTTGATCCGGTGCGGTCAGGAGTGGCGGGTCCAGCTCTTCCAGGTATGGGTAAGCACAAGCCTGATTTGAAATGGGCGTTTCCTGCCGGCGGTAGTCAAATACATCCAGACAAATAGAATAAAACCCTTCCGGCAATTTACCCGCCTGTTGGTAGTCGTCCGGGCTCACCCCCTGCCACTGCAAATACTGCGGATCCAGATAACTGGTCAATTCCCTCCCGGTCAATAATAAAGGCACCCCGTAGGTCAACTCCAATGGCGGTGGCAACTGGTCATCCGAAGTCTGGAGACGAACGCCATTTCCTTCAATCGTAAATCGCAGCCGTACCGGCACACTGCCGGCCTGGGCATCGTTGAGCAGTAGCGTCACCCGTAGGTATTCCGAAGAAAAGTATTCCAGGGTTGGTGACAGGGGCGGCAAGGCCGATACGACAGCCGTAACGGGATAACGCTGCCCCCACAGGAGCGGATTTCCCATCAGTAGCCACCAGAAGAACAGATGCAGGCATTTGCGGGCCATGGGTACTACGGTTGTTCGTTGCTAGGAAGTTAAGAATTTTTGACGGTTTGCAGATAACATTTCTTGACCAAACCAGTGGTTCACCAAAATTATCCAATTCGCCGGAGAAGCTTGAAAATCAGGGATGGATCACATCCGCAATGGCAGGTGATTGATCAAAATGCCTGTTGGAAAGCGGGATTGTTGCACTTATTGCATAAGGAAGCAAGTATTTTTGAATGAAAAGTTTGCAGAATTGAAATCTATTATTACTTTTGAAATACCTAATGCGAAATGACTTCTTCCCTAACCTGTCATTTAATTTTTTAAATATTTCATTAGGTAATAAAAAAGCCTTGAATTTAGTACACTACCCTTTGCAGAAAACAAATGGATATACATTCATTTGTCGTGCAGATGATTGACAGGATTTTCACGTAACGGAAAAAAGAGAGCTAATCCAGGATTTGAAATTTTCCATGCCGTAAAGGGCATGGTCCTTTCCTTATTATTATTTCCAATCCTGATTTATTTTTTTGGTTAACCAGTTGTCCTGGTTAACCCTGAATGGCTTTTGCCTGATAATTAAAATTAGTTCAGGCAATGCCGGAGAACTTATCAGCTGGCATAATTACCGGGTCATCAATTGTTCGCTTTGCCATAATTCAAGGTGCATTAATCCATTGATTTGGTCCATTTATTTCCAGGCTGACGAGTTTTAAAAACCGCGACAAGAATTAACACGCTTTATTGAAATAATGTACTTAAATCAAAAGATCATGATTAGGAAATTACTTGGAAGCATTCTCGCAGTGATCGCCTTGATGGTCCCTGCCTTTGGACAGGATTCGGAATCTAATCCTGCACTGAGCATTTCCGGCTCGGTGGATGCGTATTATCGCTACAACTTTCAAAATGCGAAAGACGCACCTTCGACCGACAATCTTACCAGTTTTACCAATTCTCAAAATTCATTTGAAATTGGTATGGCCTCCGTCAATTTTGGCTTGAGCAAAGGAAAAATCGGTGCGGTCATCGACCTGGGTGTCGGCACCCGCGCCTCTGAATTTTCGTATGCAGAGTCAGGCACCTTAGCCGCCCTCAAACAAGCTTACGTGACCTTTGCCCCCTCGGACATGGTGACTTTCTCGATGGGTAAATGGGCAACACACGTTGGTTATGAATTGCTGGATCCTCAATTAAACCGCAATTACAGCATGAGCTACATGTTCTCCTACGGCCCGTTCTCCCACACCGGGATCAAAGCTGATTTCAGCCTGGGTGGCGGTTTTGGCGCCATGCTGGGTGTGGTCAATCCGACCGACCAGGTGATGGCTTCATTTGCCAAAAAGAATGTGATCGCCCAACTCAGCCAAAGCGGAGATGTGGTTAGCGCCTATTTAAATTATGTGGGTGGCAAAGACCTGGATGACAATGGGATCAATCAGGTAGGATTGACCGCAACCGTTGCCATTTCGGACAAATTCAGCATTGGATACGACGGTACGGTCAAGTCGGTTAAGCCGGAAGGTGGCTCCTCAGCTTCCTGGTGGGGATCGGCCATTTATTTGAATGTCGATCCTTCGGACATGTTTGGATTTACCATTCGCGGAGAATATTTCGATGACAAAAATGGCGCCGCCGGCATCGGGACGTCTTTATTTGATGCCACCCTTTCTCTGGACATCAAACCGGCAGAGGGCTTGTTAATCATCCCGGAAATCCGACTTGATTCGGCTAAAGATCCTCTCTTTTTCGGTCATACGGAAACCACCACTCCGACCAGTAAGGGTGCTGCCAGTTTTGTATTGGCTGCCATCGTAAGCTTTTAATCGTTCACTCATTTCGATAAATGAAATAAATCATTTGTTATGAAAAAAATCGAGGCAATTATCAGGACATCAAAATTTGAAGAAGTGGTGTCTGAACTTTCAAAAATTGGTGTGCCTTTTCTGACTTTTTCGGAAGTAAAAGGGATCGGCACCGAACATGCAACCACCCAGCAATACCGGGGCACCGCCTACGACGTGGGATTTATTCCCCGCACCTTATTGGAAATTGTGATTACGGATGAAAAATTGGATTCTGTCCTGGATTGCATTTTCGAAGCCGCTTACACCGGTAACATCGGTGATGGAAAAATCTTTGTTTCGGATATTCTGGAAGTATACCGCATCCGGAATAAAGACAAGGGAGAAAAAGCACTTTAACACTCAAATCAATTATCCAAACTTCAAATTTTGAATCATGAAATTCGAACCTATACGTGGATTGCTTTTTTCGAAAAAAACATTCCGGATTGTATTCGGTCTATCCGCAATGATGTTACTTTTTATTGGACACAGTTATGGACAAGATGCGGAAGTTGAAGAGCCGGTTGCCGTTCTGACGCAGGATGTGGCGAACATCATGTGGTTGTGTCTGGCCGCATTCCTGGTCTTTTTTATGCAGGCAGGATTTGCCCTGGTGGAGTCCGGATTGACTCGGGCTAAAAACTCGGTCAACATCATGATGAAAAACATGCTGGACTTCTGCTTTGGAGCGGTCTTGTTTTGGGCCGTCGGCTATGCCATTATGTATTCCAGCGGCGACAGCAACTTTTTCGGATTCGACACTTCGCTGGCCTTTTTGGGCTCGGCCAATGCGCCGACCGATGGCGATGGCTATGCGACCAGTGCCGCCTGGTTGTTCCAGGTCGTATTTGCCGCCACCGCTGCCACCATCGTCTCCGGCGCCATGGCCGAGCGGACGCAATTAAAATCCTACATCTTCTATTCCATACTGATTACCGCTATTGTGTACCCAATCAGTGGTCACTGGATCTGGGGAGGCGGTTGGCTCGGTGACATGAACTTCCGCGACTTCGCCGGATCGACGGTGGTGCACTCCGTAGGGGGCTGGGCCGCTTTGGTGGGCGCGATCATGGTCGGTCCCCGGCTCGGGAAATACAACAAAGATGGTAGTGTTAACGCCATCGCGCCACACAACATGCCTATGGCTGCCCTGGGGATGTTCATCCTGTGGTTCGGCTGGTATGGATTTAACCCCGGATCGACCCTGGCCGCCGTGGGAGGGATTTCCCACATTGCAGTAACGACGACGTTGGCCGCCGCCACCGGGGGTATTGCCGCCGTTGTCGTCTCCTGGTTCAACTTCAAAAAGCCGGATCTTTCGATGGGCATCAACGGCGTCCTGGCCGGATTGGTTGGTATCACCGCCCCCTGTGCTTCGGTCAGTACGGGTAGCGCTGCCATCATCGGATTGGTTGCTGGTGTGATTGTCTTTTATTCGGCCCTGTTTATTGAGCGCAAACTCAAAATCGACGACCCGGTCGGTGCGGTCAGTGTACATGGTATCTGCGGAGCCTGGGGAACCATTGCGGTAGGACTCTTTGGCCAAAATTCCATTGATGTCCAGTACTGGGACAGTGAGACGGCGATCAAAGACGGCCTTTTCTTCGGCGGTGGCTTTGAACAGCTGGGTATTCAGCTGATGGGCGTCGGAGCCGTCCTGGTCTATGTGCTGGCAGCGATGTTCATCATTTTCTACCTGATCAAGGCCACTATGGGCTTGCGGGTCAGCGATGAAGAACAACTGGAAGGCCTTGACCTCGGAGAACACGGCAACTCTGCTTATGGTGGCTTCGTCATGGAGAATACCGGACCGGCAGCCATCATCAAACGTACGGAAGCCTAAACCTTCGCGATAGTCCGAAACGGGGTACGCTCCGTTTGCATGGGATCTGACGGATTAGCAATAATCACAGATTTCGGACACTAAAAGCCTTTGCCGGCCATTCCTTCTTTACCATATAAAATAGAGAAGGAGTGGTTTGGCAAAGGTTTTTTGTTTTAATCCTGAAATTCTGGAGGAGGACAAAACCGGATTAAAGGAGCTCCCGGTAGATGCTCACCAACGCATTCGAATAATTGCGGTTATCCATGCGTGCATGCAGTTGCAGGAAACCATTATTTCCCAATCTTTTACGCAATTCCGGATTGGCATACAGTTTCTTCACGCTGTCGAAGTACTCTTCCGCGTTGGAATAAATCAAGCCACAATTAAATGCCTGGATCAATTCTTCCTGCGGTAAACAGTTGGAGGCGATGATCGGCTTTTTACCATACATGTACTGAAATATTTTATTCGCCACCCCGGATTCATGCTGCGGATTTTTATGGATCGGGGACAGGCAAATATCGCTGATGTGCATGTAGGTGACCAGTTGCGATAATTTTATCCAGGGTATGTACGTGATTCGCTCGCGAATTTCCTCTTGCTGGATGCTCTTGAAAAACCGTGAGCGATCTGCACGGTCTACCGGGCCAATGATCAGTAATTCAACATCGATGTTTTCTTTCGTACATTTTTTTAATATTTCGATCGTGTCAAATATGCCGCGCCGTTCAGCCACCGCTCCGAAATAAAGCAACGTCTCTCGGGGCGATCTTTTCACCTTGGGATCCACCGAAAAGGCCTCATACCGTTTGAAATCGATCACATTGGGATAAATGCAAATGCGGTTTTCCTGAATAAAATCGTATTTATCCTGCAATGACCTGGAAAAATATTTCGACAAAACGATGATTTTATCGGCATACTTCAGATACCTCGCTTCTTTTTCCAGCCAGCTTTCCGGTTTGGATAAAAAATGCCGGAGCCATCCTTTGGTCCAATTGTAAGATTGCACGGCATAGGGATAATTCTCGTGCAGGTCCAAAATCATGGGGATGGTCCTTCCTGATCGCTGAATGGCCCGGTGCGCCGGTTGGGACATGTACAGGTCGTGGACATGCAGGACATCGATGGCATTGGCGTGGATCAATCGGGTGATGAACCGCGTCCACAGCCGGTCATGGACCGGAAGGGTATTGTTGATCAGGAAGAGCAGGTCCTTAAGCCGCCGGGGTATCCGGATCCGGTGAATTTCGATGCCTTCGAAGGGAGGATAGGTTTTGTCCGGATAACCATAGCACAATACATGCACCCGGAAGCCCTGTTCCCGGAGAATCTTAACCTCCCTGCGTACCCGATTATCACTCTGAAAATCGTTGTCAACGATGACTCCTACCTGTTTAACCATAGCACATGTTGTCAAATTTACATGGAATAATTTCGCCAATCCAGGGAAACATTCAGGGTTTTCATTTCAGGAGAATCCTCCAGTGGTTGACGGCCGTCGATAGCAGGCCGGTCCTGAACGCTGGCCCTCCGCGAAACAGACGCATCATGCCAATGGACGGATGCGTACCGATCCTATTTTCCTGGCGGACCGTCCACTAATTTGGAAGAACGATTGGGCTAGAAAGCGCAGATACGTAACTTTAGTAATCGTTGACCGTGAAATGACCAGGAATGTCGTGGCTATAAATGCATCAGGCATGATAAAGAGGATGGCGTTACTTACCGCTATCGGACTGATGGGTATGCGATCGCTGCCAGGCCAATCAGGGACCATCTTCATCCGGGATCGCCGACCCTATCTGAGTGAACCGGAGGTAATGGCCCTGCAACGAAGTATTCGAGACCTGGATACCAATACCGCCAAACCGGATTACCGGGTCATCGATGTCCTGAAAGTGCAGGATTCGTATTATGTCTTTCCCAATGGACTCAATGATGTGTATGTCTGGTCGGGTGACCAATTGAAACCGGTCTTTGAAAGTCCTTTCCAGGGACAAAATTTTGGTAGCATAAAATTTGTCTATCACCATGAAATCCATTCTTACGGTGGATACGGCTACTGGAACTTTTATGGCGATGTGACCCGCTTTGATCAGGTGACGAACGAATGGGTTTTGGTGCCGGGTCTTCAGG
>JAGQXC010000624.1 GCA_020436785.1 Saprospiraceae bacterium
CCGGCGGGCAGATTTTCGTACACGCAAACGCCGGCCTTGCAAGATCAGAGAGTTTGTCACGTGACGTATACCAGTCCTGAGGTTCATGACCAACTGAGGACCGGATTTGACCGGTCTCCGATGTTTAATGGCCGCATTCAGGGACGAGGCCCGCGCTATTGCCCCTCCATCGAAGATAAAATAGACCGGTTCGCGGATCGTGACCGGCACCAGTTGTTTGTAGAACCGGAAGGCAGAAACACCTGCGAGATTTATGTCAATGGATTTTCATCTTCACTGCCCGAGGATGTTCAATTGGCTGCGTTACGTAAAGTCCCGGGTTTTGAAAAATGTAAAATGTTTCGTCCGGGATATGCCATCGAATATGATTATTTTCCACCCACCCAATTGTCTTTATCCCTGGAGACCCACCGGGTGAAAAACCTGTTTTTCGCCGGCCAGATCAATGGGACAACCGGCTATGAGGAAGCTGCATGTCAGGGGCTGATTGCTGGAATTAACGCCCATCAATCCATTCATGAGGCGGAACCATTCATTTTAAAACGTTCGGACGCCTACATTGGCGTATTGATCGATGATCTGATCAACAAAGGCACCAATGAACCCTACCGGATGTTTACTTCCCGGGCAGAATACCGGATTCTGTTGCGACAGGACAACGCCGATTTGCGACTCACCCCGAAGGTTGCCGCATTGGGCATGCAGGGTACGGAATCGAGGCTGGACCGGGTCAATGTGAAGGAAAAGGCTGCTGCTTCCATCGCCCGTTTTTTCCAGGAGGCCAGCATTGAGCCCGGGGCAATCAATCATTTACTTCTTCAACAAGGGACCTCGGAGCTAAAACAATCGGTTAAGATGATCAATCTTTTGTTAAGACCCCAGCTGAATATGACCATCTTAAGGGAACACATTCCTGCTTTACGGGATTTTTTGATTTCCTTCGATGAAGAAAGCATCGATCTGGCGGAGGTAAATTTGAAATATGACGGGTACATCCAGAAGGAAAAAGAAATGGTTGCAAAGATGAACCGGCTGGAAGAGGTGTTTCTTCCGGACCTCAACTACCATAAGATTACTTCATTATCCACAGAAGCACGGGAAAAACTGACGCGTATCAAGCCCAGGACCATTGGTCAGGCGAGCCGGATAAGTGGAGTTTCACCTGCGGATATTTCTGTACTTTTAGTCCATGTTGGCAGATAATATGAAGAACATAATCGCCCTCTTTTTCCTGCTCTGCATGCAAGCTTTTCACCTTGTAGCACAAACGAACCCAATCCGGGAAAAGCAATTGGAGGCGGTCAACGCACACCTTTCATTCACCAATGAAGCCATTCATGGCATGCTGATCGTCCACCGGATGCTGGAGAATTTTAATCAGGAAGTGAACAAATACGTGGACCTTGAAAGCGCCCAGGTGAATTTTTACGGGAACGCCGATTTACCGGCCAATGTATTCCTGGATCTTGACCATTATTTTTATGAAACAACGCCCTACGAATGGTTTGAAAAATGCCGGGAATTGAGGAAAGATTTTCCTGATGAACTGGCAAACATTCCGGATAGTGTTCAGGCCATGAAAACGTTGACCGATCAAATCAATGCCCTGCGGTTTACCCTCGACGGATTTATCCAAACCCACGATCTGACGCAGGCTGAGAACCTCAGGCAGATTTACGATCAATTGGAAAACGGAGTCACCTACTACGACCGGTTTTATGCACTCAAACAACACCTGTGGCAGTCGGTGAGTGCCTGGGCGGGCAAACACTCTTTATTGTACGAACAGGACCATACCCTGGCAATCTATACCCAACTGATGGAATTGCTGGATGCCATCCGGAATAAAGACCGGGAAGGCGCGTTGCGGGCATTCAATCCACTGCGTACAGAGCGTGCTGAGCTGCCTGGAAAGCAAGGCATCACGATGAAAGCCATCCTGGATGAGGCCAACGGTTACCTGACCAATCATTCCATACCGGAGTTCTATAACCTATACCGTTCCTACTATTATTATTACAATGTGGGCATACTTAACCGGACCAACCGCTATGGTAATGGCTGGATTGCGGAGGTCAACCAGGAAATCCGACAATCCGGAAGGGCGGAAGTCTATTACCTGGAAGAACCCCATTTTTTTAAGGTGATCTATCCGGAGCGTGACGACATCAATCCCTATCAGGCCGGTAAAGATACCGTGATCACAGACATACCCCAGGAGCTGGAAAAACGCGAAATCCGCAGCAACAAGGTGATTTATGTCGACGATCCTTATCTGACGGTACAGCTCTACGACCATAAAGATCAGGATGGAGATATTGTTTCCATCAATTTTAATGGAGAGTGGGTTCTCAAAAAGCAACTATTAAAAAATGAGCCCATTGAACTTAAATTAAGACTAAACGACACCGGACGAAACTACCTGGTCCTTCACGCCGAAAATATTGGAAAGCGTCCACCCAATACCATGGCGCTCAAATACACTTACCGGGGCAATGAGCGCGAAATTATCCTGAACTCAGACATGAAGGAAAGCGAGTTGATAGAAATTGAATATACCGACCGGTGAAAGCCGATTAATCCAGGTTGTACCATAAACCCAATTGCAAACCAATACTGGTCTGATGGGATGGACCATATTTACCATTTCGATTGGCCAGCCGCCATGGTTTGGCATTGATGTCCAGCAAACCGAATTGCAGCACCATTTCCACCGATAAATGCCATTGCTCGTTGAAATAATAATCCATACCTCCACCGGCAGCCAATGAAATATCGAATGCATTAAAAAGAGTGGTGTATGACTCAGGATTTCCCCGGGCATTGAGGACAGAGGAATGCGGATTGGTGCCATTTTCGTTAACAAACTCCAGCATGTTCACCGGAGATCCGGCAATCGACCAGTCAATATTACCTTTAGCCAGCGCATTAAAGATCAATCCAAAAGAACGGTACCAATAGGTTTGATGGGTGTTTCCATCCCACTTGTTGATGCCGGACAAGCACTCTTTCCAGAAAACCGGCAATTGGA
>JAGQXC010000625.1 GCA_020436785.1 Saprospiraceae bacterium
AAATAAAAAAAGGACGTTCGTCCTCACTGGCCATATGGAGATAGTCCAGCACGTCATCACGAACCACCTCGCTCCAGTGTTTTCCACCTGACCAGTAGCCTCCCCATGTTGTATCCGTTGGTAACCATCTGGTGTCTTCAGGTCCCCGGGGCCGGTTGTACCCCGGAGGCATATAATCTTCCGTATGCTGCGACCATTGATCCGGGGGCATCCCGGGACGAACATGGCGGGCTATCTCAAAAACCTGGTCGGCCGGGGCATCCACATGCCATTTACCGGTCATGTACGTGGCATATCCTGCTTTCTTCATCAGTCTCCCCCAGGTCATCTCCAGGGAGGTGGTGTCCCCGTGCAACCATTGCTGGCGGAATCGATTGGCCTGCCAAATTGACCGGCCAGAGATAATCATTGCCCTGGATGCGGTGCAGATGGCGCCATTCCAGCCACCCATATTGTAAGCATGGGTGAATAATGTGCCCCGCTGAATCAACCGGTCCATATTGGGCGTTTGAACCACTTCATTTCCCAAAGCATGCACCGCCAGATAGGTCTGATCGTCAGTAAACAGAAACAGGATATTGGGTTTATGGTTAGCCCGATTTGATTTTTCCTGGCAATGAATTAAGGTTACCAGCACCAGAAAAAGAAAAAGGGGATTTTTCAAAGAATCCATGAATACCAGCGATTTTAAGTAAGATATTCAGAAATATTGATACCTCTGTCACTCACCGAGGATCGCTGCCGGGCTGCCGGCCCGCCGAACTGGCTGACTCGTCTGCCACTTTTGCCACCTCTGTCACCTCTGTCACCTTTGTCACCTCTGTCACCTCTGTCACCTCTTTATAAATTTACCATCGCTTTGATCACGCCGGCCCGGGGATCCATCCAATCTGCGAAATGGTCAACCATCTCCGTGAAGGGCAGCTGGTTGGTGATGTAACCGGAAACAGGAAACCTGCCGGACTTCAGGTAATCAATCACCTGTTCAAAGTCATCCCAGGTGGCATTGCGACTGCACAACAGGGAGGTTTCCTTGGCATGAATGACCGGGTGACTGAATGATAAAACTTCCTTAGACAGGCCTACCAGAATGTAACGCCCTCCATGTGCCATGTAAGCGATTCCCCGCTCCAGGGCCGACCGGTGCCCGGTTGCATCAAACACGGCGGTGGCCAGATCCCCTGAAGTAAACGCTTGAATCGCTTCCAAGGCATCCTCTGCCAACACCCCATGTTGGATACCCATGAATTCCCTGGCATGTCGGAGTCTTCCTTCCTCCACATCGACGGCAATCACCTGACACCCCAAGTGTTGGGCCTGACCCATGATCCCCAATCCGATGGGACCACAACCGACGACGACGACCCATTCCCCCGGCTTAATTTGCGCTCTCCGGATCGCATGGGCTCCGATGGCTAACGGCTCGATAATGGCCAGCTCTTGAAAATCCAGTCCCTGAACAGAACGGACATAGTTTGCCGGCAAAACGATGCGTTCCTGCATGCCTCCATCGGTATGTACGCCCAACACGTTAATCTGGGTGCAACAGTTGGTTTTCCCCTGACGACAAGCGATGCATTGACCACAACTCAGGTAAGGCAGAATGACCACTTTATCCTGTGGAAAAACATGATGAACACCCTCTCCCACCCCGATGACCTCGGCACCCAGTTCGTGCCCAAGGATACGCGGATAAGTGAAGTACGGCTGATTACCGGCAAAAGCATGGAGATCGGTTCCACAAATACCGATGGCTTTAATTTGAAGTAATACCTGTCCGGATTCCACCGTTGGCTCGGGCTTTTCAGTGGTTTCAAACCGACCAGGATTCTCACAGACAATGGCACGCATAATCATTGGTTTTGCCTGCTAAAGTTAAGCAAAGCCGTGATGCTTCCCATTCAACATTTAACCTTAAACCTTCAACATTTAACCTTAAACATTCAACATTTAACCTTAAACATTCAACATTTCTAATGTCTGCTCCATTTATCGAAAACATGGATCACCGGCAATACATTGCCATCCGCATCGAAGAAGTCCCTCGAGCCGATCGGTCCCATGGCCGCCGGTTCCCACCAAAAGACACCCTGGCCCAGATGGTCGGGTGCGCGTAGCACTTCTTCATGCACCGCTTCGAGGAAATCCCGTTGGCCTTCCGGCGATTCAGGAAAAGGGCCTGGATGATCTTTGTATTCGGTAGGCTGGGAACAGTAGGCCACTTCCACCATCCAAATGGGCTTATGGTACGTGCTGGCCATAAAATAAAGGTTATCTCGCAAATCGAGCAGACTACCATGCCACCAGGGATAATACGATTGGCCGATCACATCGAATTCGATTCTGTATGAATTGAATTTGTCGAAAAACCATTTGGTGGTCGCCAGATCCCCTCCCCGGTCAATGTGGATCATGATTTGCGGACAAGGCTGATTGCCACAACTCGCATGCACCCCATTGATCCCTGCTTGGGTCAGCATAGCAAATTGATCCCAGTTTTCCGGCAACTTACCCAGTGGCCACATCATACCGTGGATGACTTCATTGCCAATCTGCACCATATCCGGGTAAACACCGGCTTCACGAAAAGCAATCATGGTTCGACGCGTATATTCGAATACCGAATCCACCAATTGTTCGATGTTCAAGCCTTCCCAGGCTTTGGGCAGATATTGTTTGCCCGGGTCTGCCCAGGTATCGGAATAATGGTAATCCAGCAGAAATTTCATTCCTTTTTCTTTGGCTGCCCGGGCGAGGGCAATGGTGTATTCCAGATTGTTAGGCAGCCGGTCCGGAGTGTGGAACAGCCGCAACCGGATCCAGTTGTAGCCATGATCGGCGAAGATGTCCAGTCCGGCTTTGGGTTGTCCCTCTTCCTTGAACTGGTAGCCCTGATCTTCGATGCTTTTCAAAAAAGAGAGATCGGCCCCAATGGCATAGGATTGAGCGGGAATTGCAGTGGGAAATTCAATTAGACTGAATAATACCAAGATTATTGATGGAATTTTAAATCCTGAATGTTGCATAGTTTACAATTATTGAATCCGCGGGCATTCTGAGAATTCATTTTAATCCGATAATCAGAGCAATTTGATATCCCAACTAAACGCGTCAAGAATAATAATTGGAGTACTTGTGAGCCCATTGTTTAGCTGCCCGGTTAAGCCTAATTTACTCTGCTACTAAATCATAATCCAGCGCTAAAAATAGTACTTTCAATTATGCATTTCCACGATGACCCGGGGACCTTTCTCCAAACACAAACATAATTACCGGTTCGATTAACTGTCGTGCTGTCTGAATTATTGAATGACAATTGAAATGTACCATACGTGTATCCCAAATCCCCCGAAGCCGCCACTTCCGCTTTATCAGGTTCCCAGGATAGAGAAAATCCGGCTTGCGATCGGTTTTTTCGAACCAATTCAAGAATGGCTTCTTTACCGATTGCCGGAGGTACTCCTGGAAAAAAGTTAATTGCATCATCGGCCCAATAAGTAGTCAGCTTGGGCAAATCTCCAGATTTGGCAGCTCCAGCCCAATCCTTATCGGACTGCAGGAGTTCCATTTTGAGGGATTGGGTATCCGGTTGGGTGGTGCAATGAAATACAAGTAAACAAATGGCAAGGATGGATAATAATTTTGGTGGTTTCATGATATTAAATTTGCATGATCAAATTCAAGGGTCGATCTATCCGTATTAACTCAGGCTTGAGGTCGTCCTATCTTTTAATGAAACTTTATTTTACTACCTGTTCAATTGATTTCTTATTCGAGTTGATCACCTATTCAACAATTTGAATTAATCAACTTTCCAAGCTTGGCACAATGCTATTTCAGTCAATGATCAATTTGCATCCTTCAGGTAAATCCCGATCCCTGACAATCAACTTAAAGCCTGTCATTTACCATTATTCTTATCCAGAATTTGATCCACCTCTATTTTCCCGTAATACGGTTTTACTGTGGCTTTCCCATTTTCCAGCGTAACCGTACCAAACCCGCTGTTCGTGCTCAAAAATGAAGTAAAGTCTCCAACTTGGGAATCTACATACAGCGTACGCTCTACCGCATCGTACCGCACGCCTGTCAGCCCCTGAAGGTAACCATAACTGGACAAGGCCCGGGCATACCAGTTGCCGCATTCGTATTCGTTAAACGGATTGCGCACCCGGCCATCGTAACGGTCACGGGATGCCCGCAGAATGTCCAATCCTTTTTCTACTTCCCCCATCAGCATCAGGTGGGATGCAACCTGATGTTCGATGCCGGTCCACACCTCGTCGCTGTAAACAAACGGCAATGAAAGCTGTCCGCCTTTGGGCCAGGAACAAAGCAGCAATCCCCCTTCTTCGCCCAGTGCAAAGGATGGTCGTTGCGGATTGGCATGGTCACTTAGATCGTCTTTCAGATTGTATTTATGGATGGCTACCAAATGACTGCGGATCCGTTCGCCGGACAATACATCCGGCAAACCACATGCACGAGCGATCCAGGCCCCTAAAACCCCATCGGATAGACAACCGGAGCCATACTGATACTTTGGTCCTTCTTTTTTTAATAAAGCCAGTGCTTCCTCCGAATAGCCGGCTCCGTAGGACTTCTCGGATGCCTTAACGGGATCTTCGGCATGTAGTCC
The DNA here is from genome assembly GCA_020436785.1 of Saprospiraceae bacterium. Lineage (GTDB taxonomy): Bacteria > Bacteroidota > Bacteroidia > Chitinophagales > Saprospiraceae > JAGQXC01. The sequence continues at coordinate 4,640 of JAGQXC010000625.1, forward strand.
GGTGTATTTGATTTGCTGTATGTAGTATTCGCCGTCAAACAATTGCGATTCAGCGAACTCCTTAGCCGCTGCGGCTATTTTTTCATAGCGCGCCACCTCTTCATTCAAGTGCTTTCCCATCGCAGTAACGGCGGTCAGCGCCCCCAGGTAAAAAGTTGCATGCATGCCATCGGGGCCCCAGAACTCAATGTCATAGGTATTGTGATGCGGCTCCTGCAGCATGCCCTTCTCATCCGGGTCCCAGGTGCGGATGCAGTAATTCATGCTCTGCTTAACCATGGGGTACATGGTTCTAAGCCACGACTCGTCCCCATAAATCCGCCAGTCCCGGTACACTTTCATGATGCCACCCAGTTGACCATCCGCCGCCGCATGAAATCCATGATCTACCGGCCGGATCGGCAGGGTGGCTCGAAATGTCTGATGCCCCTCCGGGCTTTGATTTTCACAGAATTCCGTGTGCCGCAAACT
>JAGQXC010000626.1 GCA_020436785.1 Saprospiraceae bacterium
CCCGGAGTCGCCCCCGTATGTTTACCGTTGGCAACCACCTTTTGACCGTTCACCCATACGTATTCCACCCCGGTGGAATATTGGTGCGGTTCTTCAAAGGTGGCATGATCGGCAATGGTCTCCGGATTAAAGAGGACAACATCCGCATAATAGCCGGGAGTTAGTTTTCCCCGCTTTGTGATTTTCAGTCGCTCGGTGGCCATTGAAGTCAGCTTATGGATGGCGTCTTCCAACGGTATAACGTGCTCATCACGCACGTATTTCCCCAACAGGCGGGCAAAATTGCCATAGGCCCGCGGGTGGGTGCTGGATTTTAAAAAGACCCCTTCGGTAGCCGGGGCTTCCGCATCAGAACCAAAGGTAATGTAGGGGAGCTGCAACTGCTTTTTAACATTCTCTTCGGACATTAGAAAATAGACGGTCCCTACCCTGCTGCCGTCCTGAATGACCAGGTCCATGATGACTTCTTCGGGAGAGGTGTGGCGAATGGCGGCCATTTCTGCAACCGATTTGCCGGTATACTTCTTCAGGGTATCGTTCTTGAACCCGACCAACAATACCTTGCCGGGATCTCCGGCGGCATAATACAGGTTCTCCCAATCCTGTGCATCGGTCTTCATTTCCTCCATGACTTTCATACGGATGGCCGGGTCCTGTAATCTCTTGGCCCAGGCTTCGTAGCCCCCTTCCTGCACCCAGGGAGGCATGGAGGCATCTAACCCGGTGGCGCCGGCGATGTAGTTGTACATGTTGGCTGCCACATCGATGCCCGCTTTTCGGGCACTGTCGATCTTGGCAATAACCAGGTCCATTTTAGGCCAGTTGGACCGTCCGCCGGCTTTAAGATGGTAGATCTCTGCGCCAATATTGGCCTCTTTGGCAATGGTCAGGACCTCATCCACCGCTTCCTCAAATTTGTTTCCTTCACTGCGCATATGGGTGATGTACCGTCCGCCATAAGGAGATGCCGCTTTACACAGCTCGATCAATTCATCAGTCTTCGCATAGAATGCCGGTGCATAAATCAGTGAAGAACCAACCCCCAGTGCTCCTTCTTCCATGGCATCATGTACCATTTGTTTCATCCGGTCCAATTCCTCCGGAGTCGGTTCCCGGTCTTCGAATCCAATCTCATGAATCCGCAGGGTGGTAGCACCGACAAAAGAGGCAACATTTGGGCTGATGCCCCGGTTTTGCAGGTACTGGAGGTATTCCCCCAGGGTGTTCCAGGCGACGTCAAATTTAATGTCTCCCTGATCGTCCTGCATTTGTTTTTTCATGGCTTCATTCAACGGACCCATTGACCAACCTTCACCCATTACCTCCAGGGTAACCCCTTGTAATAAATCGCTCATGCCGCGTGGATCGGCAATCAATGACTCGGTAGCCCAGCTCAGCATGTTGACAAATCCAGGACTAACGGCCATGCCACTGGCGTCGATGGTTTCACTTCCGGTCGCATTTCGTAGATCACCGACAGCGGCAATTGTATCCTGGTTTATGGCTATGCTTCCCAGGGTTCCGGGGCTGCCGGTACCATCGTAAATCATGGCATTGGTGATCAACACATCGTAATTCACAGTGGGCTGACTGCAGCCGGTTAACAGTAACCCAAAAGCCAGTCCATATGCCAGGAGTAAGAAACGATTCATATTCGATTTATTTTAGGAAATATACGCTTTTCAACCAGCTACCTGATTACCTGCGTGCGATTAGGAGCAAAATGTTTTGCTACTTTTGCCCATGGACTTCAAGCAGTACGGTAAACTCTCCTTTTTATTTTTCCTGCAATTCTTATTATGGGGCAGTTGGTATGTGACTCTGGGGACCTATGCCATCAATACCCTGCACTTCAGCGGTCAGCAAATCGGCATACTTTATACTTGTGGCGCGTTGGCGGCGACCCTTTCTCCACTGCTAAGTGGCATTCTTGCCGATCGTTTAATTGCTGTGGAACGATTGCTGGCGCTCCTCCACCTTACCGGGGCAGTGGTGCTGTGGAGTCTGACACATATGACCTCATTTCTACCCTTTTTTCTTACTTTATTGGTATACAGCATTTTGTATATGCCAACCCATGCCTTAACTGCAAGCCTGGTATTGCAACAATTGACCGATACCGCCCTGTTGTTTCCTCGCATAAGGGTTTGGGGTACCATCGGTTGGATATTGGCGGGACTAACGATTTCGACATTGGCCTGGGAGCGTACCGTGTGGCCACTTTATACCGCCAGTGTCATTTCATTGGCCCTTGGATTGTACTGTCTGACGCTCCCTCACACGCCGCCCAAAGCGGCCGGAACAGGGGAAGAACGGTCTTTCTGGCAACGCGTATTTGACCCGGCTTTTACGTCCATGTTCCGGGATAAGTTTTTCATTGTCTTTATTTCTTGCCTGATTTTGGAGCGCATTCCCAGCGCCTTTTACTACAGTTTTGTCAATCCATTTATGGAAGAGATTGGGATAGAACACACCGCAGCAAAAATGTCCTATGGACAAATCTCTGAAATCCTGATTATGTTGGTTCTTCCGGCCTTGTTATATCGTTGGGGAATCCGGTATGTTTTGTTTATTGGTCTGTTGTTTTGGGGATTGCGCTATGGATTTTTATGGGCTGGCCTTGAATGGGGACAACACGGTTGGATCTATCTCGGCCTGATCGTCCATGGGATCTGTTTCAATTTTTCTAATTTGAGTGCACAGATTTACATGGACAAACGGGTGCCGGGTCACCTGCGCAGTACCGGTCAGGGATTCATGACCTTTGCTACCCTGGGGATCGGAGTGACCATCGGATCGCCTCTGGCCGGATGGCTGGTACAATCCAATACATTACCCGACGGTAACCACAACTGGCAGGCCATTTGGTCTTATCCATTCCTGTTTGGAATAGTGGTTGCACTGGTTTTTGTGATCTTTTTCCGCGTTGGTCCATACGGCATTCGTCCGCAATCAAAAGCGGCTGATACGGGTCAATAGAGAGTGGATTGAAAAATAAATGAGCATGGCGATTCCCAGCAGGACTGTTCCATAGCCCGACCATCCGTTGAATGTGTAGGTCATCCAGGCGAGGGTACAAATAAAAATCAAACTGAATAAATCGGCGAGGATGGTCCACCCCAAATGCTTACCCGAAGACTGCGCGTGCTTAATCTTGATCTGCTCCTGGTAATTATTCCAAATGGTATAAGCGGTCAGGTCAGTGGTTTCCGCATGTTTGAGGGAACGAAACCGATCGCGAAGCCATTTTTCCTGTGCATCCTGATTTTCGTGCTTATCCTTCATGAAAATGCTTTTTAATTTTTGTTTTAATGCGGTGGAGCAAGACCTTGACACTTCCCCGCTGGATTCCAAGGATCTTGCTGATCTCCTGGTGTTCAAATTCCTCGGCATAGGCGAGCCACAACAAGTTACGTTCTTTTTCATTGAGGGTTTCCACCAGGTGTTCCCAATCCAACA
>JAGQXC010000627.1 GCA_020436785.1 Saprospiraceae bacterium
ACTTCCACCTCATAGCCCACTTCAAAATCACTGCAATCAAAGAAATATTGTTTCACATCCGGCAGGTGCACATGCGCTTTGCAATCGTGGGGTTCGGTATAGGCCAGCACCGTAAATTGATTGGCCAGATCAATTAAACTGGTTGTATCCATCTCTGATCGGCCTAAGTTGAAATAGTCAAAGAAGTTCAGGAAGGGGGGAATTGTATCTTTAACAATTATCCACTGCTCGCAAGTGGTGTCACGGTGTCCACACCAATCATAGATGTTCCACATCCGCCGGATCTTGCGGGCATTCCCGCACACGTCAAAAACCTGATCTTGGTAGTCGGCCATCAGGTTGCAATGATCGTTATTCAGTCCGGGCAGCAACTGGTAAAACAATTCCGGCAACCAGATGGGGCTGGTGCCGCCATCCATCGTTTTTACTTCCGGGTAGGCCTGAATGGGTGTATTATACAGGAACCGGGTGATGATCTGCAAGGTAAAAGGATCCAGGGCATCCAGATCGATGGTCACTTTACCACCGAACAGTTCATTGGCCAGGGAATCCAGCAGACCATATTGTCTGTATAGCTCCAGGGTGGTGCATTCCAATTCGATCGTATCCGGACAGATCAGGCTGTCCAGGCTGTTGCGTTCGATCCATAATTCCTGGATACATTCGTGGTGGTTGCCCCAGGCGTCACTGCTGCGAATCACCCGGGTGATCTTGCCGGTAAAATCACGGTCTTCGCACTGGTAGTCCTCCCATGTCGAACTAAGGATCTGAATTTGTACCGGGTACAATCCACAATTATCGGATGATTCTGCCAGTTCCTCCAACGATGGCAACAGACTGACTTCAAAACAGGTCAGGGTATCGTCCTGGCAGTTAATGATCGGAGCCAGTTTGTCTTCCACTACCAGGGTACCCCAGGTCCGGTTCACTCCATCCAGATCATAAACCTGAAACGTCATGGGATAGCCCCGATGGGTTGCATCGACCCGGTTGGGCGGATCGAAATGAGTGGTTCCGGGCGGATAAGAAATCTTTACCTCGAGATTGTTGACACAAGGAGAATTTGAATTCAGCAAATCTCCGGGGCGGACCAATCGTTCGCAGTTACTTCCAAGGGAGAGGGTAATCCGGTCATTGGCTGCCAGCTTCGGTGCCGGTAATATTGTTATGGAAAAGGTAAAGGTATCTCCCGGGCAACATTGCATGCTGGTTTGGTCACAAATGGAAGGGATCAATGTATACGAGAGGGTAAGAGGATCTGCCCCGTTATTCATGACCGTACTGTCAATCACCGGATTAAAGCGATTACCCATGGTGTCGGTAAGCATCAGGCTAAAGCCTGGTTCAAGGTCCTGGAACAGGTCTCTTAAATCATAACTGAAAGCGGTGTGTGAACAAACCGTGTCAGTAAGTGATTGTCCCATCTGGATCACCGGTTCAGGGAATACGGTTAGACGTAATGTGAAAACGGGTCCGGGACAACAGAAGGGATCTACATTGGTGAATTCATCCCCCGGTGCTTTCGCAGTGACCGGATCCTGGGCGATCAGGGGAGCCGGACAATTCGGTTCGGTGAACATATCCATAATGGTGTCCGAACAGGTCATCTGGATGTTTATGATTACGTCAACCGGCATGCCGGTAGCCGGGATGTTGGTTACACCAACAACGACCTGAGTGGCGTTGATGGTGGTAAAGAATGCCGGAGTATAGGAATTACCATCAATGATCACTTCATAGTCCGCCATGTTGTTTGGCAGTGCCGTTCCATTAATGTAAAAGGCAGTCCGGTAAGTGCCACCGCTGGTGTTGCAAGTGGGCCCGATGTAGGAGTCGCCAGGCTGGCCGCCTAACCGGAAATTGGTGATGCAATCGGCGGGTAAAGCGCAATCCGGCTCTTCGTACAGTTTCAATTTGGTCAGGTTGCACAGGCCATTGACCGATATGGTCACATCCGCACTATCTACTGCCTGGATGTTGGTGGCACAAATCACCGCTAGCGTGCTGGTAAGCCGCACAAAAAATGCATTGGGGTATAGTTTCCCATTGATTTCAATGTTATAGGCATTGATGTCATTGGGCAGGTTTGGACCATTCAGGTAAAAACAGGTCCGGTAGGTACCATTGTCGTTGCAAACAGGTCCAATGTAATTGTCGCCCGTTTGACCACCGATGCGGAAATCCGTCAGGCAATTTGCCGGCGAAGTACAATCCGGCGCGGTAAACAAGTCAGGAATCTCCAAGCTACAGCGATTGGCAATGATCAAATTGACGGTAACCGGCCCCATAGCAGCCAGGCTGCTGAAGCAAACCACTACCAGGTTTGGCTGCAGTTTTTGCAGAAAGGCGGCCGGAAAAGATTGACCGTTGATTTCAACCGAATAAAGCGATAAATTTTCAGGGAGATTGCGACCGGTGACATAGAAGCAAGACCGGAAGGTTCCATTCCCATTGCAAGTCGGTCCGATGTAATTATCTCCGGTTTGGCCGCCAACCCGGAAATCGGTGATGCACACCGGAGGTATGCAGGAATACGGTGTGAGCGAATAATTGCGGACTATGGGACCCCGGCCAAAATTGAAGATCTGTTGATTGGTGTCGATCAGATTACCCAAATTGTCCTTGAATTGCATGGTATATCCTGCAGGCAGATCGGCAAATAATCCGGGGAGGTGAAAGATTTCCCCTGAACAGATGGTATCGTCAAGATTGGCATTCATCAGGAGTTGCGGAAAAGGATGAACGGTAACCAGGATGACTTTATCATCCACCAATGTCCTGCTCATGGCATCCGGTCCACATTCATAAAACAGACGCACTTCATAATCACCCACTGGATAGATGTTGGCGGGAAGGGTCGTGGATCCTGCTAATTTTAGATTGGGAGTGCCAGAAACGGAAGCGAGGAATGTAAATGGCTGGGTGTTGCCAGGATCAAATGCCCGGATCTCGATGCCCAGCCGGCAATTGCCCATCCCGCCAAAAGCCTCGGCAAAAAAATCCAATCGCCCTCCCAGACAGAGGTCTTCGGTCACCCGGTCATTGATGATGCCCGGTGTGGCCACTATCTGTAAAGGCACCCGCACCGAATCAGGAATACAGCCCATGCCGTCGCATCCATAGGAGAATAACAACGTATAATTACCGGCGGGAAATTGGCTTGCCGGAAATGTCGTTGAACCGCTCAGTGTTTTTCCGGGTCCGCCAGATACGGATGCAATAAATTGCCAGCTCATGCCCATCACGGGTTGAATCTCAAGCTGGAGTTTGCAACTTCCACTGCCACCGGATCCTACAGCAAAAAAAGGTAATTTCCCTCCCAGTGGAATTTGCATCGGGGTACTGGTGGTGTCGATGGTGGTGGCACACGGTTGAGCCAGCAGCCCTGCAGAACTTAAAATCAAACTGGCTATTAAGCCAATCAGGTTGAAGATTCGGGGTGGGGTAATCGGATAAGTGCGGTTGGTTTTTCGTACTGGTTCTGATACCATTGGTCATTCTGTTGGTATCCAAATGCCAGCACATACATTTAATCGCCCAATTTCCTTGGAAGAAGACGAATTTTGTGCGGATAGACTATTTAAGTGGAGAATTGGTAAAGAAAGGAATACCGACGATTACACGGATTAACTGGTCCTTTGGATGAG
>JAGQXC010000628.1 GCA_020436785.1 Saprospiraceae bacterium
ATTCTCCCAATCCCACAACCTGTCCTTCAGCGGATCCAAAGAAAAGTTCAATTATTTTGTTTCGGGAAACATCTCCGGTGAAGGTGGCCTCAACAAGCTGACTACCGACAATTGGAGCCGTTATGCCCTGCGCAGCCGGTTGGGCTTTAACCCGCTTCCCTGGTTGAGTCTGGAAAACAACACCAACGTATACCAAACCGACCGCGATGCCCCTACGTATCCCTTGGCCAATGTCTATGATCTGCGACCCGTCGATGTGGCTACCAACCCGGATGGAACCTGGGCTAATACCGAAGCTGGTCGTGCCGCCGCTCAGATGGTGGACGGCGGCCGTTATCTGGGTTCTACCTATGGTTTCCAGACGATGAACCGGGCCAATGTGACCTTGTTCAAAGGGTTACTAACCCTGACCGGAGATGCCACTTTCAAACGGATTTTCGGACAAATCCATCAGGATGGCAGGCCCTATGCCATCGGGTACGGGCCGACGGATGTGCGTCTGGAAGGTGGTGAAGGGTATGCCCTGGAAGAAAGGACCAGCGATGTGTACAATGCATATAATTTTTATGCAACCGTTTCCAAAACCCTGAATAAGCATCAGTTTCAGGGCATCATTGGATACAATCAGGAAAGTTATATCGAGGACGAGTCCTTCGCCCGCCGGGATAAATTGATCGTAGGTTCGCTGCCTTATATCGGTGTCGCTTCCGGTGAGCAGACGGTTGGTGTGGAGTACGTCGACTGGGCCGTGCAAGGCATATTTGGACGATTGAACTATATTTTTGACAATAAATACATCTTTGAATTCAATGGCCGGTATGATGGGACCTCCCGTTTTCCCAGCAACAACCGGTGGGGATTCTTTCCTTCGGTGTCAGCCGCCTGGATTGTGAGTGAAGAAGATTTTTTTACTCCGGTCGCAAGCATTCTTTCGACATTAAAACTTCGTGGCTCGTATGGATCATTGGGTAACCAGTCGGTCAATGAATATGGGTACATCCTGAATTTGCCCTCTGGTACCACCAGTTACCTGATCAATGGAGACTACCAACGGTTCATTGGCACACCGGGATTGAATGTTGACCCGAATAATTATTCCTGGGAGGTGGTCCAAACGGCGAATGCCGGGATTGAGGTGGGATTTTTAAAGGACCGGATATTTGCCACCATGGATTATTATGTGCGTAATACCAAAGGCATGCTGGCGCCAGGAGGTGAGTTGCCAGGGGTTCTGGGTACCGCCGTGCCGCAGGGAAATGTCGCCGACCTGCAAACGAAAGGCTGGGAATTGAGCATTCAATTGCGTAACAAATGGATGGTAAACAACAAGCCGTTGGATTACCAGGTATCGCTGACCCTGGCTGACAGCAAATCGCAGATCACCAAATATCCGAACGACGAATTGCTTTTCAGTGGTGCCTATTATCCCGGCCAACAGATCGGCGAGATCTGGGGATTGCAAAGCGATGGTTTTTATAAATCGGCGGCTGAGATCGACCAATTGGATGAGACCAACATCATACCCTGGGGAGCTTTGGCCATCGTACCCGGATGGCCAAGGTACATCGATCAGGACGGTAGTGGGACCATTGATAAGGGTATATCGGTTAACGATCCTAAAGACTACGTGATCATTGGTAATTCTCAGCCTCGCTATCGGTTTGGCGTTGATCTGAATGCCAGTTGGCAGGGATTCGATGCCCGGCTCTACTTCCAGGGCGTAGGTAAGCGGGATTATTACCCCATCCATTATTTATTCTGGGGCTTGTATCAGCAACCCTATGCAAATGTTTACCCCCAACTGCTTGACTTCTACCGTCCTTCGGATGATAGTGAGAGTGATCGTTCCCAGCATTCGCAGGCTTACCTCGACGCCGGTTTGGACCAGGCGAATACCGATGCGGAATATCCGATTCTGCAAGCCTGGCTAGCCGATTACCGCGTCGATAACGGGTTAGCGATACCACAAACCAAATACCTGCTGAATGCGGCGTATGTCCGGTTGAAAAACGTTACCGTTGGCTACACCTTGCCGGCCACGTTGACCAACCGTTTTGGCATTAGCCGGTTCCGTATATTCCTCAGCGGTGAAAACATCTGGGAAGCCTCACAAATCGCAAGAACTGTTGATCCGGAAGCCATTTCGACAACCGGGACCAATGGGGGCTCCTGGGCAGGGTATGCTTATCCTTTCCAGCGTCGCTATTCGGTGGGCATTAATCTGGATTTCTAAACCGGAACATTCATCGGCTTAAAATTGAAAAAATGAAAAAGCTATATTTTTTATTGCCAATATTTCTCTTAGCCGCCTGTCAGAAGGATTTCCTGGACCGGGTTCCCCGGGATTCTGTTTCGGCGGATGTCTTCTTCAAGACGGAGGAAGATTTGCAACTGTACACCAACAGCCTCCTGAGTATCCCCAGCGCCTGGGGCTTGTATCTGGCTGATCAGGGGACCGACAACACCGCAACCACCGGTGCCGTTGAAATCAAAAACATCATGACCGGAAGCCCATCTTCCCAGAACCTGACATCCGGCTGGGATTGGGAGCGCTTGCGTTCCATCAATTTCTTTTTGGATAATTACGAGCGCGC
>JAGQXC010000108.1 GCA_020436785.1 Saprospiraceae bacterium
CACCAACTTCAAATCTAATGTTAGGTTGTGCATAATGCATTAGATTCTGTTCGATAATGCCGGCAACAATGTCGATGCCGGTATAGTCGAATGACCGTAGATCCAGCTTTTGTGCCCAGCTCAAATCCCCGCAAGGTGCATCTAAAAGCGATTGCACCCGGTACTGCTGCAATAATGCAGGAAGGGCTTCGATGAAAGTGGCCGTTTGTTCCGGATCAGAACCCGGGCCGGAAACGGTTGTTGCCGTATCCCAATAATTGGAGCGGTGGATTTCTTCAAAGATCTCTGTTAAGGATTTTCCACCAAATTTTTGACGAATGACATTTTCGTCATCCAGGTAGAAGGCCGGAATTGGCGATTTTTGTTTCATGGCTTTTCAATGAATTTATGCATCAACCCGACGAGTTTGATCCGGTCCGGCTCGTGATTGTAGATCATGTGTCCGGAATAGAAATATTCAAATTCGATCCGGTCGGTTGGGATGCCGTTGCGGGAAAAAGTATATTCCGCATCGAAGAATGGAGTAATCAAATCAAAATATCCACTGGCTACCATGACCTTCAAAGCCGTATTATGGCGCATGGCCATACCCAAATCGGGTGCTGTGTTAACATAGGAGGGCTCCCAACCGGTGTCTTTGGGCAGGGGTTTCCAGTTCCATTTGGGATATATGGCTTCATTTCCGGTTAAGTAGGGTCGGTCCATGTCTACCTGCAAATCATTTAAAAGGTATTGATTAAAACCTGCCGTAAAGGCGCTGGATGTCCGGTAATCCGACGCATCACCGAGGGTAGGTTCACTGGCTGCCTGATCCCATTCGTTTCCCCAAAATCTTGCATCCAGACGACCTATGGTTTTGCCTTCATGACGCAGCAACTCTTTTTGGAATCGGGGTACCAGTATTCTGCATTCCGAGGTACGAATATAGCCGGTATCCAGGCCAGTAAAGTAGGCCAACGAATCCACGATGGCATTCCGGTCTGCCGGTTTTAAGAGATTGCCCTGGTATAAACCAGGCAGATAGGTATGATAGGCAAATTGTCGTGCCTGATGAAGGAAGTCTTCGAGCGGTAATCCCATTCCCGCTTGATGATGGTACCAGGCCGTGGCTGCCATGCTGGGTAAATAGGTAAAATAGGAGGTAATGTTAAAATGACTGGAAGTGGAACCGGCGTAATCAAGCGCCTGGGAGATCAGGATCAATCCGTTCAAGGCGAGATCCTGCCCGTCTTTTTCCAGTTCAGCGCTAACCGCGGCTGCCCGGGTGGTGCCAAAACTTTCTCCGGCTATGAACTTGGGTGACATCCACCTTTTATGGTCAGTCGTCCATAACCGGATGAATTGAGCCACGGACCGGGCGTCCTCCTTTAATCCCCAGAACGATTCATCTTTGCCTTTACCAATGGCTTTGCTGTATCCGGTCCCTACCGGATCGATAAATACCAGATCGGCAACATCCAAGAGACACTCTTTGTTTTCCACCATAGGGTAGGGAGGGGCGCCGTCATCCTGGGTTGCATCGCTATCAATAACAATCCGTTTGGGACCTAAAAATCCCACATGTAACCAAATCGAAGCAGAACCAGGCCCACCATTGAATATAAAAACAACCGGGCGATTCACCGGATTCCCGGTATTCTCTTCCAAATACGAAACGGACCAGAAGGAAGCAACCGGTTCTGACTTGTCATCCGTCAGGTAAGTTTCTTTTGCTTCTGCCCGGTATTTGATGGCTTTACCGTTAAAGTGGCCTTCATGATGTGTGATGAAAGATTTAGGCTCCGGTACTTTAAGGGAGTCCAGCATGTTTTTCTGGCCGAACGCATACAAAACCAGGCCTGCCATCAACCCGGTAAGAGCAAGTTTCTTCAGTCGCATCATGCATACTTTTCTGAGCAAATTAGACAAAATGCACCAGACTTGCCGGCACATTCAAAACCGTCCGTAAACAGGTATTTCACCGGCATCAACCAAATGACAACAAATGATTGCTTTGAGTCTTGGCGGATGGATTGAAATATCCGTAAGCCAGATGGGGAAAATCCCGTTTGATCTGAATCAACAGATTTGCTACGCCCATTTCCTTCCCAATGGTGCCTATTTTGGCTTTTACCAGGTACCAGTCCGGATCAATGTTGAAGTTTCGCCACTGGATCATCTGGAGACCGGTTTCACGGATAAAATCACCTAAGGCCTCGTATTCGGCCTTACTGTCGGTCAGGCCCGGATAAACGAAATAGTTGATTGAAGCCCAACCACCATAACGACGTACAGTACGAATCGATTCTTTCAATGCAGTGAATGTATAATTCCGTGGCAGGTAATAGGGATTATACCAGGCTTCCTGGGTGCTATTTAGACTGACCCGAATGCTTTGTAGCCCCGCTTTGCACAAACGATCCACGTCCTGAGGACGGCTGCCATTGGTATTGATATTGATGACTCCCCGGTCGGTTTTTTCCCGGATTTTTCGGATGGCTTCTTCCAGCACATCACTGACCAGCAGGGGCTCGCCTTCACAACCCTGTCCAAAACTAATGATCGCGTCTTCCACTTCCATCAGATGGTCTACGGCCACCTGGACGATCTCGTTGGCATCCGGTTTGAACTGAAGTCTGAAATGGCTGGAATGGATCTGGTGTTCTTCCGGTTGCAACGAAATGCATCCCAGACACGTAGAATTGCAGGCCGGCGAGGACGGAATGGGGCATTCCCAACGGTTGAGGAAATAATTCTGGGCGGCACGGCAATGGTAACTGAGTGCACATTGGTTGGAAAGGTGATCGACCAGCCGGTTGCCGGGGTAGCGGTTGCGGATACGTTCAATGCCGGAGGTGATCGCATCCAGATCAAATTGATTAACATCCTGCCGGATATCCGGATCCACCCGGACCGCTGTCGTGTAAAACTCATCATCCAGCCATCCGACCGCCGTGTAAGCATAAAGAGGTAAAACCGGTGCATCCTGGTCGTTAGCATAAGCAGAGAGATAGGTCTGGGTATGTGCCGGTGCGATAAAGGCAGAAACCGCATAGCCATCTTGCTGGATCTCCGGCTTTTGCTTTTTTTCTGAAAAACCCCAGGGTGACCGGTTGGGTAGAAAAAAGATCTCACTACCGGTAGGAAGCGGTATAAAATCCTCTTTGGTTAAGCGGACGATCTCCCGGCCGGAGCGACCCATTACCTCATAACGCGTGTCTTCCATAATATGACCCGCATCATCTGCATAAAGGAGGAAAGGAACTCGGCGGGGATGTTTGATTGGAGTTGCCATAGGATCTGCCTATTTGGTGGTTTACCCATTTACAAATTTGTATCCGACGCCCCGGACTGAGCGGATGAATTTTGGATTTTTCGGATCCTCTTCAAAATATTTTCGCAGCGCCAGAATGAAATTATCGATGGTGCGCGTGGACGGAAAGACATCGTAACCCCATACAAGTTGTAGCATTTGTTGCCGTGAAACCACCCGGTCTTTGTGATCGATCAGTAATTTCATCAATTGGACTTCTTTTTTGGTCAGGGTAAAATTCCCGTGATGACCTTTTGCTTCGTAGGTGACAAAGTTAATTTGATTCTCACCGAAGTGGTAGACCGATGATTGGGTATCCAGGGGTACCCGGCTGCGTTTGAGTAAATTACGGACCCTGAGCAGCAATTCTTCCAGATGGAATGGTTTGGTCAGGTAATCATCCGCGCCCAGACGGAGCCCCTGAATACGGTCGGCGCTGGTATCTTTAGCCGTCACGAAAATGATAGGAACATGTTCCTGTTCCAACCGGATTGATTGACAAATGGTATAACCATCCATTTCGGGCAACATAATGTCCAGGATGATCAAATCAAATGGTTGTTCCTGGACGTATTGTAACGCTACATCGCCACGATCGGTTTCGACCACTTCCAACTCTTCGATTTCCAGGTTGATGCGGATGGATTGTCTGATGCTTGGTTCATCCTCAACCAACAGGACTCTTTTCTGCATTTATTTTTGCTCAAGGACATTTGGAAAGGCCAGTAAAAACCGCGTACCCCGGGGTTCATTGGCCAGCACCTGAATGTGGCCTTGATGCCTGTCCAAAATCTTTTTTACGATATACAATCCGAGACCGGTGCCGGAAGATTTTCGCGTAGCTTCTGACCCGATCCGGTAAAATTTATCAAAGATAAGCTTCCTTTCTTTATCCGGAATGCCATCCCCCAGATCGGCAACTTCAAGCATGATATTCTCCGGCGTAGTGGATGTGCGGATTTTGACCCGTTTAGGATCCTTTTGATATTTGATGGCATTTTCAATCAGGTTGTAGATGACCGAATCCATATCATTTTTATCCGCCCACAAGGTTGGCAGGTCGCCAAGATCCAGTTCCCAGGCGACCTCCGGAAAGTTAAATTGAAAGGAATCACGCGCCTTCACGATCAGGGCATTCAGATCCACGGCTTCAGGTTCCATGCCATAAGAAGCTTCCACTTCAGCGGCAAGTAAGAGGTTCTTAATGAGTTTTTCGAGCCGGTTATTCTCCTTGATGGCCCCATCGATCAGCGTGTTGTAATGTTCTTCTTTTAGCGGCCGCGTCCGGATCGTGTCCAGAGCCAGCCGGATGGCGGTTATGGGCGATTTGAGTTCGTGGGTGATGGATAATAAAAAATTGCGTTTTTGGTTGGCTACCGCCAACTCCCTGAAGTAGGAGCGATTGATCAGATACAAGCCAATTCCCAGGATCGCAATGAAAACCAATCCTTCTCCCAGGATCATGGCAGATTTGCGGCGGTAGTTGCGGTGCAGGATCTCCGGATCATACGATTTGCCGGCCGTTCGTGCCTGGATTTGCTGCTCTAACCGATAGATTTCCTGATTTTGCTGATGCAACAGAATGCTCCACCACGTTAACGCAGCGGCCATATAGATCATGATCATCAAGGTGAGCAATCGCTTATATCCCATTTAATTCTATGATTAAAATCTTTATCAATAAAAAATTGATAATCAACTAAATTTAGGCCAATTGGTGGAGCTAAGATACAATCATTCGTCAAGGAAATTTAATCCATCAACCTGCAGAACACATTAAATTATTTACCTTTGATCGTGAAATAATGAGCATGGAGCGTCGACAATTAGAGGAGCTGATCCGGTTGCTGATGAAAGAAAACGACCGGTTGTACATTCCCGGCTTCGGCGTCATCCAAAAACACATGCAATCTGCCCAATTTGACAAAATCCACAACCGGCTCCTACCGCCTTCCTACGAATTCAAATTAGAAGATCACCTCCACTACGACGATCCCTATCTGGCTGAAATGTTTGCCTGGTATACGGATACGGAACCCTCAAAGGCGGAGCAATTTGTGGTGCATTTTGGGGAAAAATTATACCGGGACCTTTACACCAGGGGTAAAAGCGAGATCCAAGGGGTCGCCGCATTTCAGAAAAGCGGTGAAACCGTTGCGACGATTTCGGACCCTTCTTTTTCCAAGACCAACCGGTTACCTGTACTGGATGTTCAGGACATTTGGGAGGAGGATGTTACCCGGCAACAGGTTTGGTGGGAATTTAGTGTTTTCGGAGTGATGTTACTGCTCGTACTCGGGTTCGTTTACTTCTTACTTTACACGGGAACCAGCGGGCCTGCCTATCTGCCTGCCGGGGAAAACCCGCCAACCATTGGAAACCGTATCACCCTGCCGGAAATACCGGAAAATGATACGATATCTTATCCTCAGTTCGAGCTGCTGCCTGACGGGGAGGACCTCCAACTGGTCGAAACTCCTCCGCAGGTCGATCCACCGCGTTCTGGACGACTGCCGGTGATTATTGTCGGTGCCTTTGAACATTCCAATAATGTTCGTAAAATGAGGCAACTGCTTGAAAAACGAGGGTGGAAGGTGTATGAAGAACCAATGGACTCCCATTCGATGACCCGTATTGGCTTTACCCTGGACCGGCAGGAAGACATCGATTCGGTTTTGGGCCTGGTTCGCCGGGAAATAGAACCGGACGCCTGGGTTCTGGTTCAATCCAATAATAAACGCCGCAATGACTAAACGCTCAACGATGGGGCGGATCCGACAGGGAGAATTTTTCCTGATTGCTGGTCCTTGTGTGGTGGAGTCTGCCATGATGTGTGAGGAAGTCGCCGGTCAGATCAAATCCTGGTGCGAGGACCTGAACATCCCCTATGTATTCAAAGCTTCTTACCGTAAAGCCAACCGCTCCAGCCTCCACTCTTTCACCGGCATTGGCGACGACCAAGCCTTAGGAGTTCTGGGAAAGATCAGTAAGGACATGGATTTGCCAGTCACCTCAGACATTCACACTGAAGAAGAGGCGGAGATCGCCGCTCCGTACCTGGATGTGTTACAAATACCGGCGTTTTTATGCCGTCAGACCACCTTATTGCAAGCTGCCGGTCAGACGGGAAAAATCGTCAATATCAAGAAAGGCCAGTTCATGAGTGCGCAAGCCATGAAGTTTGCCATGGAGAAAAGCAATGAGGCAGGTGCTGCGGATACCTGGTTGACTGAACGCGGTAACTCCTTTGGGTATCAGGACCTGATTGTTGATTACCGGAATATTCCCTGGATGCAAGCCCTTGACGCAACGACCATTCTCGATTGTACGCATTCCTTGCAGCAACCGAATCAACCCAAAGGAGTCACCGGTGGAAATCCGGAGTTGATTCCGGTCATCGCCCGGGCCGGTGTCGCTGCCGGTGCTAATGGCGTATTTATCGAAACCCATCCACACCCCGAAATGGCATTGTCCGATGGGGCCAATATGTTGCCTTTGAATCAACTATTACCACTCCTGGAAAGTCTTAAACGAATCCATGCAGCCATCCAATAACCAAGATGCATTACAATGAAAGATTTATTTGACTTGATTGGCAGGATATTGATCGCTGCTTACTTTTATTATGAAGCCTACGATTCCACAGCCTTCTTTGACGCCACCATGCACACCATGAAAGAATACAACATTACCTGGAAACCAGAATTCCTTTTGGTTTTTACCATCGTATTTCTGATCATCGGAGCGACCATGATCCTGGTCGGATACCGGACATCACTGGGTGCCATTTTCCTGCTGGGATACCTGATCCCAATCACCATAATTGTCTACTCATTCTGGAATGATCCGGCAGAAACACGGAGGTTTCATGGCTTTATGTTTATGAAAAATTTGGCGATTGCAGGGAGCCTCCTATACGTCATCAGCCACCGGGAAGGAAAATATCGCTTGCGCAGGCTGTTTCAGGCGGCTAAGATTTCCCGGCCGGATTGGAAGAAGGTGTAAACCTTTTAGTGAAATACGAATGCCCGCTCCAACTGATTTCCATCCTCATCAACGAGGACCAGGCGATGTGGCCCTGGTTCAGAACTTAAAGAAAGTGAATGAATGCCCTGGGTGCTTTGAAGATATTTCCCGTCCAGGTGCCAATAAATAGTAGCCGATGGATTGATGTGGGTTGCTTTCATGATTAATGGTTGAATGGCGCCCCTGCCATTGGTGGGTAAATAAATATCCCTACTGCTTGTATGGGGATAGATCAATGCCATCGGATCTTCCCCGGCACGACAACCATCTTGCCAGCGGGGCACATCCAGGTACCATGGATGGGAATGCCGATAGTAATACGCTTGCAATGGTGGCAAAATAAACCAGTTTTCGGCTTTTGACGGTCCGTCAAAACAACCCCGATCCACCTGCAGCCCGTTGTCCGGGTTGATCCAGATGCGGTGATGAAAGGAACATGGCGGCATGCGTTCCATTGCGGGTAATCCCCAGACGGTGTCCCGCGGGCAATCTTTGCCGGCCAGGTATCCGGACTCCCGACAGACGACTAATTCAGACAAGTCATCGTATGGGGTGGTAAACCAACTGGACCCTGGAAGCTGACCCAATACCTGAAACATCAAAGGAGCGGCGGCCTGGATTCCGGTACATCCGGGTCGGCCTTCACCGTCTGCATTTCCGGCCCAGACACTGATCACGTATTGTGGTGTGATTCCCACGGCCCAGGCATCCCGGAAGCCAAAACTGGTGCCGGTTTTCCAGGCTACCCGTTGTTGGGATGGAAATTCTTGCCAATGTCCTTCTTCATCTGGTCTGGTCAGCGCAGTCATCGCTTCAAAGGATAACCAAATGGCGCCGGCTGGCCAGATTCCCGGTTTGGCGTACCATTTTGGCTTGCCTTGAAGAGTGGATTCCGTCATCAAGCTGGCGCTTTCCCGCCAGTCGCCTGGGAGGTATTGACTGTCATATTGGGTATAGTGCAACAATGTTCTCGCCATTGAGCTATAGACGGTATTCAGTTCCCAAAGCGTGGTTTCTCCACCACCAAGGATGAGGGATAGGCCGTAATGATCTGCCGGTTGCGGAAAGGTGGTAAAACCGGCTTTGTGCAACTCGGCCAAAAATGGGGCCGGTCCAAATTTCCGCAACAAATTGACCATCGGTATATTCAGGGATTTACGCAAAGCTTCTTCGGTCGAGACTGCCCCTTCGTAGCTGAGATTGAAATTTTCGGGTTGGTACCCATTGATAAGGAGGGGTACGTCTGGCAACAGGGAATTAGGATGAACTAAACCTCGTGTGAAGGCGGCTGTGGTCAGAAATGGTTTGAGAATACTCCCGGTACTCCGCGGAGCCTGAATACAATCAACCCACCCATCATAGCGCTGGCCCGCACCAGGCAGATTGCCAACATAGGCAAGTACCTCATTCTCATCAACCGAAGTAATCAGTACGGCAGCATTATGGATTTCTTTTCCGGTCAGATTGGACTGATAGCGATTAACCACATCCAGGACCCGGTGTTGGAGGCGGGGATCCAAGGTTGATTTAAAACGATGCTTACCTGGATGCCTTTGAATTTCCCATTGAATGAAATGATGTGCTTCCTGGGGTAGAGGGAGAGGGGCATTGGGTACCGGTTCGATGGTGGCCAGGCTGTATTCAAGGGAGTCAATGATACCCGATTGTTGTAACCGAAGGAGCAAACGGTTGCGTTTTGCTGCCAGGGTGGCTTCTCCTTTGCCAGGTCGAACAGCGGAAGGTTGATTGGGCAGGACAGCAAGCGCGGCAGATTCAGCCCAACTTAGACGATTAGGATCCCGTCCATAATATCTCCAGGCGGCTGCTTCCAGACCTACCACATTGCCACCATAAGGGGCTTGCTGGGCATACAGGCCTAAGATCTCCTCCTTCGAGCAGGACAATTCAAGGCGCCAGGCCAAAAGCATTTCGATCATTTTTTCCCAAAAGTTTCTGGGTTGACCTGCCCGCTGTAGTCGGATCACCTGCATGGAAATGGTACTACCTCCGCTGACGATCCGGTGAGCTCGCACATTCTGAAAGAAGGCACGCAGCATGGCGAATGCGTCAAAACCAGGATGCCAGGTATATCGATGATCTTCGAACTGGAGGAGGCAAACCCGGTATTTAGCAGGAAGATGTTCCGGACCCTCAAACCGCCATTGCCCATCCTCTGCAACCTGACCACCGATGAGTTGACCTTCACGATCCAGTATTTCCCAGGCCAACGGTCGATCAAAAAGCGGATCAGGCAAAGAAAACCATAACCCTATTCCTGTTACGAGCAGAATGAAGGCAGAAACTTGAACCAATTTCTGTGGCCAAAACAAGGGTTGGAATGATTTTTGACTCGAAGATGGGGAAAAAGAAAACTATACACACGAACGGAAATCGAAGAAACTTTTCTCTACGAAACGGTGTATCGTAACAACCTCTCCTGGTGTATAGTTTTCTAGACTACTATTGTGTATAGATAGATGTGTTAATTCAAAAATACGTATAAAATCGTATTTGTGCGGACCTGTCTTTACATTTTTATTCTTTAAATAATTAATTATCAGATATCTACAAGGTCCTTGAGTTTCGGTTCATACGAAATCACTCTGATCCGCGACCGATCGATGGATGGGCTCCATTTCATTCAGGTCCATCCGATCCTCTGATTCCTCAAAAGGTAGGTGATGGAACAGACGCTCATGTTCCCGGCGAATTTCATCTTCTTCCCATTTTTCATCCAGCGTGCCCACTCCGGGCAAGCCAAATACTCTGAAAAAATGAAGGGCTATGGCCAATCCCCACGTCAGTCCAATGACCATATAAACCGGAGGATTTGCCGGGCCTTGCAGTCGTTCCATAATCAATAAGAAAGCGACAATAATGAGGTATACCCCAAAATGCCGGTAGAACTTCTTGCGACGACGGACACGCTTGCGCAAATATTCATTCCTTTGTTGTGCATTCATGATCCCGAAATTAAAAGTTCCTGTCAGGAAGTGCAAGCCTTTTAACGGGTAATGTCCCCGGATTCAATGCTCCTCCGATCCTGGTTGAATGGCACGCCGGATACTGGCTCCCGTCCAACCCGCAAATCCACCGATCAATCCACCGATCAGAGCCATGACCAGTATCAATGCTGCAGGAGATAGCCCATTGAACAAATCGCCAATCTTCGGCGTGATGATGTTTGCCTGGCCGAGGTAGAGCCAGATGGAATACGACAGCCAGGTAAGGAAAATAGCCGTAAACCCTATAAGGAACGCCCGGCCTCCGGTAGGTTTGATAACAAAGAGCACCAGCGCTACCACCACGGAAAAGACCCACCACGGGGTTATTAAACCCACCAGGTGACTGAGGATGGCAATGAAAAGGCAGGGAATCAGGAACGATTTCATTTTTCTGTAGTTATGGTGAATAATGCCGGGTGGGATTGCCAGTAGTCCTGATCGACGAGTAACAATGGGTAATAATTGCCACTGACCCAACTGTCGACCATCTGATCGTAATAAGCACTGGCGGGATTGCCATCTTGCCCTCCCGGATAGACACCGATGGCGTTCGGTGTGCTGCCCAATTGAACGATCATTCTCCAGGATGGACCGTGACTCGCCGGGCCATTGGTGGCATTCAACGCGGTGGCGTGGCCATTGGCCGCAATATGCTGCCGGCTGAAGGCGGGGATATTAGCCAGGTGATTGATGTTGAGGGGAGCAAACTCGCCCCAATTCTTTGCGTCCAGTGAGTCCAGTTCGGCGACCGTTTCCAACCACGATTTACGAATCAGGTCGGGCGCGGTTTCAATTTCTTTGGTACTTTTTACATCCATAAATGGATCATCGGGACGCTCTTTTAGCCACTGGATCGTCAGGAAATTCTCCGGGAAAATAATGGGTTCTTCTTTGGATTTGGCAGTAAACTCATCCCAGACCAATTGATACAAATGGCGCCACCATAAGGTGAAATAAATGGGAGCAACCGCATCCGCTTCAAAATGATAATCCCACATCTGCAATGTCTCCAGTTCCTTGCTTCCTTCCATCGATTCATCCATGGGGCTGAGTAGAATTGGAAGTGCATCGGCGGCAAACTGGCTATAAGAACTTAATTGGAACCTTTTCATATCGTCCACCGAAAATTTTTCGGGGGAATCCAGGTAATTATTAATGGTTCTGCCGCGGTAATCTTCAAACGATCCATTGTAATAATACGGATAGGTTTCATCCGTGCTGCGCTGGTTGGCCGATGCGACATAGCCCTGGTCCGGATTGTGGACGGTGGGCAATTGTTCGAAAGGAATGGTATTATTCCATCGGTATTGCGCCTCTTCAGCAGGAAACACAAAGCGGCCTACTTCGGGTGATTTAACCGGAAAATGGCCGTTGACGGTAAGTCCGATGTCCCCCTGATTGGTGGCAAAAACGAAGTTCTGGGCCGGGGCACAGAAAGACTTCAGGGCTTCCCGGTAATCCTGGTAGTTCCCCGACCGGTCCAGTTGCATGAAGGTCTTTAATTCGTTGCCGTCACTATCCAGGCTGATCCAGCGATAAGCAAGATCCACATGGGCGTTTCCGGCATCTTCATAAACGATGGGGCCAATTTTAGTCCATTTTACGGAATCGACGATGGGCTCCCCGGATTTAACGGCTATTTCTTCCCGGCGATAGAACACGGCCAGCGTATCACCATCCATTAAGTAGTGGGTTTTGGTGGCGTCGGTCCAGCGTATGCGATACCAGTCTGCGACATCCTGACCAACATTGGTCACTCCCCAGGCAGTTTTCTGGTTGAAACCGATGACGATACCAGGTGTGCCGGGCAATGCGACGCCATGTGCATTGATCGTGGGCGTATGAAGTGAAATTTCAAACCAGATGGATGGTAATGTAAGTCCCAAATGCGGGTCATTACACAAAATTGGCGCAGAAGTGGTGGATTTCGCTCCGCTCACAGCCCAGTTGTTGCTTCCATCAAAGCCTGGTGAGGCAGGGTGGACCGGAGACGGCAATCCTCCCAGGATGCTGTCGGGCAGGGTCATTGGATTCGGTTGGATGGGGGTGAAATCCCAGGTTACCTCGGAAGGAATTACGGGTTTATCCAATGGATTGATTTCCGGGAAAATTTCTGCAAATTGCCGGACTCCTAACCAGTGGATGGTGTTGGTCGCCTGCAGATCATCTTCCCGCGCATTGAGACGCTGGGCCATGGTCTTGACGTAGAGGGCGCATTGCAAGACCGACCAGGATTTCGGCCAGTGTCCGACCAACTTGTATTCCAGTGGAACAGTACGCTCGTTGAGCGTCGCAATGTACCCGTTTACCCCATCTGCGAACGCTTGCAATAGTGCGTATTGGGCAGGATCCTGCTTCCAGGTTTCTTCCGTCTTCTCTGCGGCATAAAGTAAACCAAGCCTTCGCTGGTTCTTGTCCCGATCGATCAATCGCGCTCCCATCACTTCCGCCAGCTGACCGCCGGCAGCCCGGGTGGTCATATCCATTTGCCACATCCGCAGATGGGCTTGAATGTATCCTTGTGCCCGAAAAGCGTCCTCATCGTTTTCCGCATAAATGTGCGGCACCAGCCGGTCGTCAAAATAAACGTGCACCGGCGCTTTGAATTGTTCGGTTAATTCGGATGGGAAGGTAAAGTCCGGACGGCTCTCCCCATTTTGCATGAATCCGGTATAAGGACTTAGAAAATATCCCAGCTTCGGAAGGCTGGTTGATCCCATTTGCTGAGGGTTGTTCAGGATATAGATCAGAAAGAGGGTAATCACAAAAGGCAAGATGCCAACAAAACGCTTCATAGAACATTGGTCTTACTAGCGAATGAATGTCCATTCATCCGCTGAAGATAGTTCATCTGCAAATTGATAAGAATTTTCGTTAAAGGTTTTTATGGCTGCCGGTTCCATCAGACGGTTTTGAATGATAAAACGACTCATCATCCCCCTTGCTTTTTTAGCATTGAAAGAAATGAATTGCAGTTCACCATTGCGATCTTCTAAAAATTTGATGTGGATGATGGGCGCGTTGGTCTTTCTGACGGTCAAAGCCTGGAAGTATTCCTGCGAGGCGAGATTAATCAGATAACGGGACTTCTCCGGCTGATTGTCCAGGATACGGTTCAGGTGTTTGGTCAACTTTGCATTCCAAAATTCATAAAGATTCGCATACTTTCCCTGCACCAATCGGGTTCCCATTTCCAGACGGTAAGGCTGAATCAAATCCAGTGGTTTCAACAAACCGTATAAACCGGAAAGGATGACCAGGTGATCCTGGGCGAAATGCAGATCGGCTTCGTCAAAGCGGTCTGCTTCGAGGCCAACATAGACATCGCCTTTAAATGCGAGGAGCGCCTGTTTGGCATTATCCAGGCTGAATGGGAATTGAAACTGGCGATAGCGTTCGTGATTCAAACTGGCGAGGGATTCGGATATTGACATGAGCGAGCGCAACTCGGGGATCGTCTTTTTCTTCATCACCCGCACGAGCTTTTTGCTATCCTCCAGGAAGGCAGGCAAGGTGTGGGTTGTCACGGAAGTCGGTTTGAAATCCAGGGTCTTGGCGGGAGAGATTACAACGATCATTCAGAAGGATTTACAAAAGGAAAAATCAAATACCTAAAAGGTTCACCGGGGTAAAATAAAAAACCGTCTCAAAAACCTGGTTCTTGAGACGGCCATTTTGAGAAAGGACTATGCGAAATTAATTGTTTCCTTTGGTACCCAGCACCGACTGCTTCTTCTCTGGAAGTGCTTCCGGCTCTGCCGGTTTGGCATTGATCTGACCAATTACCTGAATGGTCAATGGCTGATCGCCCTGATTGGTATAAACGGTTACGGTTTTACGAATCGCACCGATCCGGTGGGTATCGTAACGGATGGTCATGGTGTCCGTTGCTCCCGGCATGATCGGTTCTTTGGGCCACGTCGGCACCGTACAGCCACAACTTCCTTTGGCGTTGGTGATGATCAATGGCGAATTACCACGATTCTCAAATGGTAATTTACGATAGGGCTCCGAATCTTGTTCGATGGTCCCAAAATCAACGGTGGTTGTACTCAGGTACATCACCGGTCCATTGTTTTCTGCTTTGGCAGCAGCAGGCGCTTGTTGAGCATGGGCAACCGCAAAACCTGCTACGAGGATAAATAAGAGAGCGAATTTTTTCATTATCAGTTACTTTTAGTTTATGCGTTCAACAAAAGTATTAACAAATTTGAGGCCGGGAAAGTGCGTTAACAAATCATTTAATATTAATAAAGCTTCATTTAACCGGTCAGGGAAGGACTTTTGTCTACCGATTCTCCGGGATTTAACCGGTAGGCATTGATGCAAAAATGCCGATAGGATGAACAAGATGGCCTTCGCGTTCCTTAAATATTTGGTATCTTTGAGCTGACCCTATTCCATCAACAGTTCTTTCATTGCCATGCTCGATTTCAAAGAAATAGATGCCCTGATTCTGCCTGAAAATGAAGAAGCTGACCGGTTTCGCAATGAAGTCATTCGCGATTTCTGGATCAGTTGTGTTAGCCGGGAAGCCAGCATTCTGGCTCGCAAGGACGTATTGTTGGGTAAGGCAAAGTTTGGGATCACCGGTGATGGCAAAGAGGTGCCTCAGGTTGCGCTTGCCCGGGCAATGAAAGCTGGGGACTGGCGATCGGGCTATTATCGCGACCAGACATTGATGTTTGCCCTGGGCGTCACCACCGTTGAAGATTATTTTGCACAACTATACTCTGACACCAACTTCGATCCATTCTCCGGGGGACGTCAGATGAACAATCATTATGCCACCCGGATGATTGACCGGGAAGGCAATTGGCTCAACCAGCAATCCGGGTACAACACATCCTCCGATGTCTCCTGTACCGGAGGACAAATGGCCCGGGCCCTGGGGTTGGCAATGGCTTCCAAGATGTACCGGGACAGGTCGGAGCCGGACCCACTCTTCACCGAAGAAGGCAACGAAGTCTGCATTTGCACCATCGGGGATGCCAGTACATCCGAAGGGATCTTTTGGGAAACCATCAATGCTGCCGGTGTCATGCAAGTTCCGCTCGCCGTATTCATTTGGGATGATGGCTACGGGATTTCCGTACCAACCAAACTGCAAACGACCAAAGGAGACCTGACCGAAATCCTCAAGGGGTTTGTATCCGGAGATGAAGGCCAGGGAATTGAAGTCTATACCATACCGGGTTGGGATTATCCCACCCTGGTTGAGGTGTTTGAACGGGCATTGATCCGGATGCGCAAGAAACACATTCCGATGGTCTTTCACATCACGGAGATTACCCAGCCCCAGGGACACTCGACCTCAGGTAGCCACGAAAGGTACAAATCCCAGGACCGGCTGTTGTGGGAGCGCAATCACGATTGCCTGAAAGTGATGAGTAACTGGATGGTGAGCAATGGTATTGCCACCGATGAACAACTGCAGCAGGTAAGAAAAAAAGCGAAAGAATATGTTCGTCACGCACGGAATGCCGCATTGCATCGCTTTTACGATCCGGCAAAAAAAGAGATTGCCAAACTGGTTAGAGTCTATGATCTGCTGAAGCAACATCACGACCCGGCCAAACTGGATGCAGCCACCCGGGAACTACAAGGATTGCACGATCCTTTGATCAGCGATATTGTGCGCAACGCCAAACACATTTATTACACGATTGCCCACCTCAATATTCCCGGCAAACGGGAACTGCATGACTGGATCGTTGAGCAACAGAAACAACGACACATAAAGTATCACCAGCATTTATATAATGAAACGGCCAAAAGCGCCCTGCGGGTACCGGTCGTCTATCCGCGCTATAAAGAAAATCCCGATCTGCTCAATGGTTACCAAATTCTCAACCGGTTCTTTGATTCCGCATTGCAATCAAATCCCAAGTTGGTCGCTTTCGGAGAAGATGTAGGAAAAATCGGAGGCGTTAATCAAACGATGGCTGGAATGCAGGAGAAATATGGTGATCGCCGGATTTTCGATACCGGCATCCGCGAATGGACCATTGTTGGACAAGCAGTTGGTTTGTCGATGCGTGGCTGGAGACCCCTGGCGGAGATCCAATACCTTGATTACCTGGTCTACGCTTTGGCCGAATTGACCGATGACCTCGCCAGTTTGCATTACCGGTCGAACGGAACACAAATTGCACCGGCCATCATCCGGACCAGGGGACACCGGTTGGAGGGCATCTGGCATGCCGGTTCTCCATTGGGCATGCTGATCCATGCTTTACGCGGCATGTATATTGTGGTGCCCAGAAATATGACGCAGGCTGCCGGCTTTTACAACACATTGTTAAAATCGCATGACCCGGCGCTGGTCATCGAGTGTCTGAATGGTTACCGGCTGAAAGAACCACTCCCTGAGAACCTCAGTGAAATTTATTTGCCCTTGGGCGTGCCGGAAGTCCTCCACGAAGGCCACGACATCACCCTGGTCACCTATGGCTCCTGTGTACGGGTAGCACTGGCCGCTGTACCCTTCCTGGAAAAGCTGGGTATTTCAGCCGAAATTATCGATGTCCAGACTTTGCTGCCCTTTGATCTGGAACACACCATTGTAAATTCTTTGAAGAAGACCAACCGCATCGTGTTCATGGATGAGGACGTGCCCGGGGGAGCGACCGCCTATATGATGCAAAAAGTGCTGGAAGAACAGAAGGGATATTATTACCTCGATTCACCTCCGATGACCATTACGGCGAAGGAACACCGCACTCCCTATGGTTCGGATGGAGACTATTATACCAAGCCAAACGCGGAGGATGTGGTGGAGAAACTTTACGATATGATGCAGGAAAGTGCTCCTGCCGATTATCCGAAACCAGTCTGAGCGGGATTCCTGTGACTGCATGAATTAATTCCCCCGTCTTATATATTAAGAAATATTATTATCTATATTTGTTCAGTTCAAATCGCAGGACTTGCAGGAGAATCTCGTCATCATACCTACTTACAACGAAATCGAAAACGTTGAGGCAATCGTTCGCGAAGTGCTGACCCTGGCAGTGGATTTCCACGTATTGATTGTCGATGATGGCAGCCCGGATGGAACAGCCGCTAAAGTGCAAGCCCTGAAAATAGAATTTCCGGGCCGATTGTTTCTCCTTGAGCGTTCAGGCAAACAAGGATTAGGTACCGCCTACATTACCGGATTTAAATGGGGATTGGAGAAAGGGTATCAGTACTTATTTGAAATGGACGCCGATTTCTCTCATCCCCCGGCAAAATTGATGGACCTGTATAAGGTTTGTTCGGAAGGTAATGCTGACGTGGCGATCGGCTCCCGGTATACCAAAGGAGGTGATGTTGAAAACTGGCCGGTCGACCGGCTACTCCTGTCCAGAGGCGCGTCGCTCTATGTCCGGTTGATCACAGGAATGCCCGTTAAGGACCCTACGGCAGGATTCATTTGCTACCGGGCGGAAGTCTTGCAGCGCATGGACCTGGACCGCATTCGCTTCATTGGTTATGCCTTTCAGATCGAAATGAAATACAAAGCCTACCGGTTAGGTTTTCAATTGATAGAAGTTCCCATCCTGTTTAAAGATCGTGAACAAGGGGTGTCCAAGATGAATGCCAGCATCATTAAAGAAGCAGTATTCGGCGTGCTGGCCTTAAGGTTCAATCGCTGATATACCCGTTTCCGGTTCTTCGAAAACCCATTCCCATTTTAACAGTATCACTTATTTGGTGAAACCATGTCATCGTATTGATGATATGCAAATGTCACGCAATTACACATTATGGAAAATTTTAATTTTTTCTTGAAAAAAAGTGGGTATTGGTGGTGATATGTGGTAAAAAGTTATACATTTGGTTTATAAATTAACTTGAGAGTGTAACCATGTACCAATTAAGAGGCGAATATGAGTGCAGTGTAGACGCGAAAGGGCGTCTCCGTTTGCCCTCTGGATTGCTTCGTCAATTCGGTGGTTCTGGCTCTCTCTCATTCGTAGTGAACCGAGGCTTTGAAAAGTGTATCATGCTTTACCCCAAAGAAGTATGGGACCGCAAAGCCGCCGAAGTGAATGCCTTAAATATTTACAATCCCAAACAGCGGACCTTTATTCGGTATTTCTATCGCGGCGCCAGTGACGTGGTGGTCGACGATGCCAGCCGGATCAATTTGCCTAACTCGCTAATCAGTTATGCGGGTATTGACAAAGACATCATTTTGTTTGCTTACCATGAGCAGATAGAGATTTGGTCAAAAGAGCAATACGATCAGGCCATGCTGGATGAACCGGAAGATTTCTCATCACTCGCAGCAGAAGTGTTTGGTGGCCGGAATTTGGATGCGGCACATGACGAGTGAATACCATATACCCGTATTGCTTAAAGAAGCAGTGGAGGGCCTGGTGATCAACCCCGACGGAATTTATGTCGATGTGACATTCGGTGGAGGAGGACACAGTAAGGCCATTCTGGGAAAATTGACATCAAAAGGACGTTTGATCGCTTTCGATCAGGATGCAGATGCGCAGCTAAATGTGCTTGATGACCCACGGTTTCAGTTGGTTCAGGCTAATTTCAGGTATCTGGATAAGTACTTGCGTCTACTGAACATACAAAGGGTTCATGGGGTGCTGGCGGATCTGGGGGTTTCCTCCCATCAATTTGATGAAGCAGGGCGTGGTTTTATGTTTCGTGATAATGTGTTGCTGGATATGCGAATGAATCAGCAGGCACCACGAATGGCCAAGGATCTGCTCATGGAACTGCAGGAGGAAGAACTGGTTCGGATTTTCAGCCACTATGGAGAAGTCAGGAATGCAAAAACCGCTGCGAGACGCATCGTTGAAGCGAGAAAAACGGTCAAAATAGAACATTCGGCAACCTTAATGCGCATCCTGGATCCTGTGGTCCGGGGCTCTAGACTAAGGTATTATGCACAATTGTTTCAGGCACTGCGGATAGCAGTGAACAGGGAACTGGATGCGCTGGAAGGGTTGCTGGCAGGATGTAACCGGATCATCCGGAAAGGGGGGAGGCTGGTGGTGATCTCTTACCACTCGCTGGAGGATCGTCTGGTTAAACATTTGATCCGGAGCGGCAATAGCGAAGGCATCCTGCAAAAGGACGATTACGGACAACCGGTGACCCTCTGGAAAGCGATCACCAGAAAACCGGTTGAACCCAGTGAAGAGGAAATAAAAATGAATAGCCGGGCGAGAAGTGCCCGGATGCGAATAGCTGAAAGACAATGAGTAAAAAACCAGATCAAAAGAAAGGCAAGCTGAAGGGGACCTGGATGATGTTCCGGAACCTGCCCTATGTCTACTTTTTATGTGGTGTCGGGTTGATTTACATTGCCAATGCGCATTATGCAGAGAAGAAGATGCGGCGTATACAGCATTTGACGAAGGAGGTGGAGCAATTGCGCTGGCAGTATAATTCACTCAAGTCGGATTACCTCTACCAGAGTACCGAAAGTCAGATTCAGCATAACGTGAGTTCATTGGAGCTTTCGGATCGGAATAACGCCCCGAGGGCTATTGAAAAAAAGCAAAGGCGTTGAGCCATGAATGTTAAAAATGAACTACTGCTGCGACTCTATGTCGTCATGCTGTTTTTCATTGTAGCAGCCGGCGCCATCGGTTATCAGCTGGTGAAGATCAGTGTGATCGAGGGCGATAAATGGCGCAAAAAGGGGACGGATGACTATCGTAAATACCGTCCCATCGAGGCAGAACGGGGAACCATTTTCGGTGCTGACGGCACCCCCCTGGCTGTTTCACAGCCGTTCTTTGATATCGCGGTTGACCCATGTCAAAGCAAGCCCAATGATTTCCGGGCTGGCGTAGATTCTTTAGCGTACTATATAGCTACGAATTTTCAGCGGGGTAAAACGCCCCAGTCGGTAGCTGCATCGTTGAAGAAAATGCGGGAACAGGGCAAAAGGTATTTTTTGATTGCCCGGGGAGCTACCTTCCATGATTTGGAGAAAGCTCAGGATTTTCCCTTGTTGAAGCTGGGGCGATACGGTGGAGGCCTTCTCTACGATGTCCAGCACAACAACCGGATGCGACCATACAAGTACCTGGCAGCCAGAACCATTGGGGTGTACCGGGACAACAATCCGGTAGGCCTGGAGAAATCCTACGATTCGTACCTCAAAGGGGAGTCCGGAAAGAAACTCTGGCAAAAATTAAACGATGGAGATTGGGTTCCAGTCAATGATATGGAAGCCATTGCTCCCCGGCGCGGAGATGACATCATCACCACCATTGACGTTGAACTGCAGGATTATGCAGAAAAGGTCCTGATGCAAACAGTTACCAAGTATCAGGCAACTTACGGGACCATAATCGTCATGGAAGTGAAGACCGGTGCATTGCGGGCCATTGCCAATCTGGGCAAAATCGGAGCAGGCTACGATGAGATATACAATTATGCGGTTGGCACCAGCCAGGAACCTGGATCTACCATGAAGTTGGCCACCGTTATGGCCTTGCTGGAAGATCATGGTGCCGATCTCAACACCAGGGTCCGTTTGGATGGTGGGAAGTCTCAATTCTATGGAGAATGGATGTACGACAGCCACCAACACGGTATTCAGTCAGCCACCATGATGGATGCATTTGCCATCTCTTCCAACATAGGAATCGCCAGGCTGGCTGACCAGTATTACAACAATAAAGAAAAGGCAGAACAATTTATAAACCGGCTGCATCAATTTGGTTTGGATGCCCGGACAAATGTTGAAATACCGGGTGAAGTCTCTCCATTCATCAAGAATGCTTTCGATTACGAAGCAGGCTGGAGCAAAACGTCCATTCCCTGGATGGCCCATGGCTATGAGTTGAAAGTTACTCCATTGCAAATGCTCACCTTTTACAATGCTGTAGCGAACAACGGAATTAAAATGCAGCCGTACCTGGTCAGTGAGATCATTGATGAACATGGTATTATTAAAAGTTTTGGTCCGAAATCATTCAAACAGCCAATAGCGACGGTGGAGACGATCACTAAAGCCCGGCAAATGCTGAAGGAGGTGATGCACACCGGGACCGGCAAAGATCTTAAGTCAGACCTGGTGACCATGGCGGCAAAGACCGGAACCTCAAAGCTGGGGTACTTCAGAAAAAATGAATCTCCGGATTACATCGCCTCGATTGCCGGTTTTTTCCCGGCCGATGACCCAGTGTATTCGTGCATCGTGGTGATAGGCCAGCCGAAAGGTGCCTATTACGGGAGTACGGTGGCGGGACCGGCCTTCAAGGCCATTGCTGAAAAATGCTATTTACGAAGAATTGCCCCGGGGGTAGTCGTCAACGAAGGGAATATGCCCAGTATGGGACAGATCGATTTGCCCCGGTTCAGTATCGGATTCAAGGATGATTATAAAGACATCCTCAAGACCCTTGCACTGGATTACCAGGATGAGACATCCAGTGATTGGATCCTTCTGGAGGGGGGAAGAGTACCCCTGGAGATGAAAAGGAGGTATGTGGATTTTGAAAAGGTACCGGATGTGACGGGCATGGGAGCACGCGATGCAAGTTATTTGATGGAGCGATGCGGATTACGCGTCCGGCTCGATGGAGTTGGAAAAGTCATCCAGCAGTCGGTCCGGCCGGGTATGACCGCCCGGGGACAAACGGTGCAATTGAAGTTAGGGTAATATAAATTCTAGTTCATTGAAAAGGTTGCGTGATATTTTGCCTGCAGAGGTCACCAAATGGGTGGGAGCGCCTGATCCGGATATCCGGGACATCAAGCTTGATTCCCGGCAAGTGGCACCTGGAAGCTTGTTTGTGGCTATGCCCGGAACACGGGTGGACGGCCATCAATACATCGAACGGGCGATCGCATCCGGAGCTGTGGCTGTTTTATGCCAGGCATTGCCGGATGAACTGCAGGATCACATAGCCTACATCCAGGTGGATGATGTGCCCCAAATGTTAGGGCGCATAAATCAAAAGTTCTTTGACAACCCTTCCAGGAAAACCAACCTGGTAGGTGTGACCGGTACCAATGGAAAGACAACCATTGCGACCTTATTGTTCCAGTTGTATTCAAAACTGGGTTATAAAGTCGGTTTAATCTCGACCATCGAAATCCGTATCGGAGACCGGCGGGAGGATGCTTCACATACCACACCGGATAACATCACCCTGAATCAACTTTTAAAGGGGATGGTGGATGAAGGATGCGACTATGTGTTTATGGAAGTCAGTTCACACGCGCTGGAACAGCAACGGGTAGCGGGATTGTATTATGCCGGAGCAGTATTTACGAATCTGACGCATGACCATCTCGACTATCATGGGACCTTTCAGGCATACCTGCAAGCGAAGAAGAAGCTGTTCGATGCCTTGGAGAAATCCGCCTTTGCGCTCGTCAATATTGATGACAAGCATGGGATGATCATGGTGCAGAATACCCAGGCAAAGGTTCAGACGTATAGTTTGCAACGACCGGCTGACTTTAAGGGCAAAATCATCCAGAATGCCATCGAGGGATTACAGATGCAGGTGAACCGGCAAATGATTTATACCCGGTTAACCGGCCGCTACAATGCATCCAATTTGTTGGCAGTGTACGGGGTCGCCATTCTCCTGGGACAAGCAGATGAAGAAGTGTTGACGGCAATCAGCGCGCTCAAACCGGCAAATGGCCGGTTCGATGTCCTGCTGGATCCCAAACAAGGTAAAACCGGAGTTATCGATTACGCACATACGCCGGATGCATTGGAAAAAGTCCTGCAAGCGGTTCGTGAAGTGCGTCAGCCCGGTGGAAAGATCATCACGGTCGTAGGTTGCGGTGGAAACCGAGATAAGACAAAACGCCCCGTGATGGCCAGGATCAGTGCCTTGCTAAGCGACCTGGTGGTCCTTACTTCGGATAATCCGCGCGATGAAGATCCCGATGCCATTATCCAGGATATGTGGAATGGGTTGAATGAGGAAGAGCAAGGAGGAATATACCGGATTACCGACCGCCACGAAGCGATTCGGATCGCCTGGCAATTAGCCAAGCCGGGGGATATCGTGTTGGTAGCCGGTAAGGGTCACGAAACCTATCAGGAAATCAAAGGGAAGAGGTACCCATTTGATGATAAAGCGGAAATAATAGCCTTGATAAGTCAGGCTTAAAAATATAGGTTCTATTATCATTCTCAGGTTGGTTTTACAGTTGCAGTCGGCCAGCTAACGAGCTGGCCGCTGCCACTGATTTTTGAAGGTAAGAGAAACAAGGATTATGCTTTATCACTTATTCGAATATTTAGACCGTAACTACGATTTGGTTGGTTCTGGTCTTTTTAGATACATCACTTTCCGATCCGGCGCCGCAATCATTCTTTCGTTGATTATTTCGATGGCGGTCGGAAAGCGAATCATACGTTCTTTGACAAACTTGCAAATAGGAGAATCCGTTCGTAACCTTGGCTTGGCCGGGGAACAGACCAAAGCAGGAACTCCAACCATGGGCGGGGTGATTATCATCCTCTCCATCGTTTTACCGACGTTGCTTCTCGCACGCTTGGATAACATTTACATCATCCTGCTTTTAGTGTCCACCTTATGGATGGCCACCATTGGATTTATCGACGATTACATCAAGGTGTTTCGGAAAGATAAAGCCGGGTTAAAAGGGGTCTTTAAGGTCCTTGGTCAGATCGGCCTCGGGATCATCGTCGGTGCGACCATGTTGTGGCACCAGGATATCACGGTGCGGATGCCGGCTGAAAATGTTGATAGCCAATACGAGGTGATCGAACAGTTTACCGATCCGGAGGACGGCGTCGAAGTAGCCAACGTCAAAACCACCTTGACCAATGTGCCCTTTTTCAAAGGGAACCAGCTGGACTATGAGGTTTTTGTTCGTTGGTTTGCCGGAGACAATGCCCGAAACTGGACCTGGTTGATCTTTATCCCTTTGGTGATTTTTGTGGTCACCGCAGTGTCCAATGGAGCAAATCTGACCGATGGGCTTGATGGACTGGCTACGGGGGTCAGCGCCATCATCGGAGCGACGTTAGGCATTTTGGCCTATGTTTCCGGTAACAAATTGATCGCCGATTATCTGAATATTTTTTATCTCCCTAATACCCAGGAAA
>JAGQXC010000109.1 GCA_020436785.1 Saprospiraceae bacterium
ACTGGCGGTAGAATTCCAGGCCTTTCACGATGATGATCACCCACATGATCACATGTACCGCAATGGCCGTCCGGTCAAACAGGTAATGAAAAATCCGCACGTCCGATATTAGCCCGGTAAATTCGTTGATGAACAGGATCAAATAAACACCGAGCAGCGTCCAGAATAACGACTTACGCAGATAGGCCCAAATAACAGACCAAAGGGACTCCGATTGGAGTCTGCCTTTTTGAGCGCTTTCCGACTGTTGGTATTTGTGGGGGAAAAGATGCCGGTCAGCGATGGTAAAAAGCTTGTCCTGCACGATGCCGATGATCATAATCAGGACCAACAACGCCCAGATCTTATCGAACCGGCCCTGACGTTGCCCCACGCGCCAGATCATGGCTCCAATGCCGCCTTCACTACCCATCATCTCGGCAAAAATGATGTAGGTCCAGGATATGGCGGTCAGTACCCGGATGTCATCTGATAATCGCGAAATGACGGCCGGAAAATAGACGGTCCGGATCGTCTGCCAGGCGTTGGCTCCGAGTGTGTAAACCGTCTTGAGGTAAACATCTTCCACCTCATCCAAGCGCTGCACGACGACCGGAAGCAAATAGATCATTATACCAAATGCCAGAAAATGAACTTTCATCGGAATGCCAATTCCAAACAATCCGATAAATAATCCGATGACGGCAGTCAGTGGCACGTAACGCAGGGCATCCACCGGTCGTTGAAACATATTGCGGGCGACCGGCCACAACCCGATGACAAACCCTACCGGGATGGATAAGAGGATCGCCTCCAGATATCCACTCAGGTTCATCCCCAGGGACAAACAGGTATTGCGAATAAGATCATTATCGCGGTACATATCACCAAAGGCAGTAAATACGCGCCAGGGCGGCGGCAGAATGCCGGAACTCATGATGGGATTGCTTCCATAGGTCAGGAAGATCCACAACAGTAAGATCAGGCCGATGCCGGAAATGATCAGGACCAACTTGGTAGTGGGTGACAGGTCATCCCCCAGTTTGAACAGATTCAACGTACCGTCGATTTGCGTTCAAGGTACAATTTCTGCAACAAAAGGGGAAGCCTCTCCGCAGGCAATTAGACGGTCAGATTGTAAACTTCTTCGATCTGGTGCAGGACGGCATCGTGATCCACATTAAGGTCAACCAACAGGCCATTGTGGAGATCAAATACCCACCCATGCACAAAGGGATAGCCTGTTTTTTTATACATTTTCTGGACCGAAGCAATTTTAAGCACGTTGGTACATTGCTCAATGACATTTAATTCGATCAGTCGTTTATAACGCATCTCCTCGTCTGCGATCTTATCCAGGTCTTTCTTGTGGATGCGGTAGACGTCACGAATCTCCCGCAACCACCCATTGAGGATACCGAGATCCTGGGGCTGCATGGCGCCCTTCACACCTCCACATCCATAATGACCGCAAACGATGATGTGCTTAACTTTCAAATGCACGACAGCGTATTCGATGACCGATTGGGCATTGAGGTCGGTATTCACCACCAGGTTGGCAATGTTGCGATGCACAAATATTTCACCGGGAGCCAATCCCATGATCTCGTTGGCCGGGACCCGGCTGTCCGCACAGCCTATGTATAAAAAATCCGGGGTCTGGCCTTTCGCCAGTTCATCGAAATACTTGGGGTCATGGTTTAATTTGTCAGCGACCCATTCCCGGTTATTTTTGAATACCTGATTGTATATCTCCATGATGATGATTTAAACAAATTACGTTGAATGGCACTAAAATAAGTCCGTACTACTATGGATTATAGTATTACCATCATTTTAGTGAAATCTTAACTTTTAAATGATCCGATCCGCCAATTTACCCTGCGATCAATAAAAAAGCCGGACGAAATGAATCCGTCCGGCCAATTTTATCTTCTGGACTCAGGAATCAATTCGTCGCAATGATCTGGAAGTCGGTACGGCGGTTCTTCGCCTTACACTCAGCCGTTGCATTCGATTCACAACCTGGGACCGGATTGTCCGGCCCATTGCCAATGATGATGAACCGGTTAGGATCCAGCGAATACGTGTTTTTCAGATAATCGGCTACCGCCTGTGCCCGTTTGCGGGACAATTCCATATTGGTCTCCCGGGATCCGACATTATCCGTATTTCCTTCGATGCGAATCCGTGATTGGGCAAATGTTTTGGCGATCTCGGCAAATTGGAGATCGATGATGGTCTTGGCGTTTTCGGTCAGTGCAAACTGGCCGGTTGCAAAATTAATACTGACGGGTTTGCTCGCTACCGCCTCTGCCGACTCTTCTGCTTTGGTAGCCGGGGTAAATTTCGGCGTGGATTCCGCAGCATGCTGGGGACCGGTCAGTTTGGAAGATGCACTCTGAATGGCTACCGTATTGATCACCGACCGCCAGGTAGGCGCCTGACCTTCCAACACCTTCATCTTCACAAATTCACCATTCATTTTATCGTAAATATCGCCCCCCTTCTGGCCTCGGAAATCCGGGTTTAATCCAAAGAAATTCACG
Source organism: Saprospiraceae bacterium (assembly GCA_020436785.1). Classification (GTDB taxonomy): domain Bacteria; phylum Bacteroidota; class Bacteroidia; order Chitinophagales; family Saprospiraceae; genus JAGQXC01. The sequence continues at coordinate 2,529 of JAGQXC010000109.1, forward strand.
TTATCTCCATGGGTGGCAAAACGGACCAGCGACATGGCGCCGGCAGCATCTTCGGTCGAGAAATTGATCAGTTCACCCAGGAGTTTGGCGGCTTTGTTGTAATTGCCTTCATCAGCCATTACTTCCGACACACCCCGCATCCATCCTTCGTAAAAGGCATTGATCTTGTCCTGGTTGGCCCGGATGAAATCTTCTTTGGCGAACATGATGTCACCGATGATGTTGGATTGGCTTTGCGTTGTGATCAACACCTTTGATCCGGGGATGCTCCGCAAAACTTCATCGTAGGGCGCCCACACTACTGCTGCATCTACGTCCGGACCCTTGAAAATATCTGCCGATTTAAAGTTGTCCGAGGTCTCAATGGTCGTCACATCCGAATACTTCAGACCAGCCGCTTCCAGGGCGGTCAACAATAAAGTCTGTGCCGGAGACGGGACTGCCACGGCAACCCGCTTGCCTTTCAGGTCATTGATGGAATTGATGCCCCTTTTGGCGATGATGGCATCACCACCCCGGGACCAGTCGACCTGCATGAATGCTTTTGGTTTGTATTGAGCAATATCGGCAGGCCCGGTATACAATGGAAATGCATCCGCCGTCTGGACCAGGATGTCGTATTCGCCAGCCATCCAGGCATTGAGGGCTGCGCCCAGGTCGTCATTCACTTCAAATTTGACTTTCAGACCATAATCTTTGTAATACCGGGAGCGGGTCGACGGGATGGCTCCTTCATTGAAGTAGACCCCCGGTCCATAGCCCCCCCAGGTGACCAGCTGAACGCGCAGCACATCCGGGCCGGTTAGTTCGGCGCCCCCGCCGGCTACCGTGCTTCCCCCGGAGGATTGGTCACCGGACTGGACCGACTCCGTCTTGGACTGCTGACGCAGGTTTTTACCAAACTCGGTATTGTTCATCAGGTAGCGGAACAGGAAAAAAAGTGCGGCCAGGATCAGCAGGGTGATCAGCAGCTTGGAAAACGTAGTTAGTCTTCGTGCCATGGTTTTGAATCTTTAGGTTTATTCGAAAAACGAATCGTATTGGTTTTTATGACTGGTGACGCGCACCGCTTGTTTAACCGGTGCATTCAAATCAAGTACATCGCCATCATCGTTGGCTTGCAACAACAACGCCTCCTTTTGATCGCCCAACAACAACGAAGCGCCTTCCTTTTCCCATTTCTCCAGCATTTTCATCCCCTCTTCTTCAAAAACCCCATTTTGCAGGTCGATGGAACTCATGAATGATTCGGAAACTTCCATGAAATGTTCCATTTCACCCACCTTCTGGCTGACGTCGTCGGCAATGGCTTCCAATGCCTGATCAAACATCGCCCGGCGGTCCTTATCCCCGGATATGATCTGCATGGCCGATTTCATGGCCGAATGGGAAGCCCGGATGGCTTTGCGCTCCTGCTCCTTGACCATGACCTGATCCTGAACGTCCTCCAGCATGATCGAAGAGCTTTCATACATCTTGTTGAGGACACGGTACAGGATCTCCATCTTGCGATAGAGGTCTTCCAGTTTCATATTGGATTCCTTGAGTCGACCGGCTTTGCGGGACTTCAGAATCATGATTTGCGTCTTGTCATTCTGCTTGGCCTGGCTGGCCATACTCAGGTTAGACTTGATCTCTTTTTGATTGTTAAGGATGATTTCTTTCAGCTTGTGCATTTGACCCCTGAGCTGGGTGATCTGTTTGTTCATCTTGCTGAGATTCCCTTTCAGATCATCGATATAGCTCTTCAAAATTCCAATGGGATCGATCTGTACAAAGAGGCCGGTAATCCACCGCATGACCGACTTGTACATATAGCTTACCAGCGCCCGCATCTTGGGGTCGAGGACCAAAAAGATGATGGCTCCCAGAGCAAGCAGCAGGACCGATAGATACAAGACATTGCTGAACAGAGCGACAATCGCCGCCAGATTGGTTGCCAGCAGATAGCCACCACCCAAAATCAATCCAGCCAAAATGATTCCTCCCGTCACTCCTTCCGGTCGCTTCCAAAATGGTTTTGGCTTGTATTCACTCATTCGTTGTTGCTTTTAGCACGGTTCGTGTTGGAAATTGAACACATTATTTGAGATATTGATTCATATTTTCGATGTCCTGACGGATATGATCTACGAGGGACTGGTAGGTGATGAGAAAATCGTTTTTTGTTGACTCCAATTTGAATTGGGCTTCCTGCAGATCAGCGGTCATTCCGTCCATGTTTTTCCGTATCAGGCTGATCTCTTCCGTGAGCTTCTGGATCTGGGCTGTCTTGTCCGCAATTGCCTGGTTATAGGTTTTCAGCTTTTGCTCCTTCTCGGTGATTTGAAGATTGCGCTGATTGACCAATGCCTGCTCAAATTTCTTTTCTTCCTCTGCCAGTATGTTCAGGTAATGCTGTGCCGTTTTAATCAAATTGGAAGCATTGGCTCCCATGGTCTGAGCCATGGCAAATGCCGACCGGTATTTGGTCGGCTCATCCATGCTTAATTGGTCCAGCGACTGCAACGACTGTTTGAACTCGAGGTAATCAAATCCATCAAGGTTGTTTTTGTCCATTGCACCCAGCAGGATGTTCAGAAACTTATCGGAAACCTTACCTCCGCCGACCGGATCAGCCGTGGACGGCCCGGAGGAGATTGGCTCTGAGGGCGTCGATTTACGCACTTCCGGAACAATGGGATCTTCAGCTTCTTCCACTGGTTTCGCCGGTTTGGGGGCACTCTCATCTTCTACGACAAAGATTGATTTCAGCTTTTTGAGCATGGTCATAATACAGAATTATCAGGCCCAACAAAAGTACGTAAAAAATCAATATGCACCGGTGCGAGAAAGGCTTCACCCCGCTGGATATCAGGTCTGCGGACAGGCTTATTCTCTGCGGATCCGCTCAATTTTATTCAGTGTTTTGCATTTCGGAAACAGGTCCAAAACGGATTAATGCCGGTCAGGCAGCTGGCATGAACCGAAATTGGTATTTTTACGCCACCAAAAATTAAACAATAATGAGTAGTCCGGTCCAGGTCCATTCGGAGATCGATCCTTTGCGTCGTGTCATCATCCATGAGCCCGATTCGGGGATCAGTCGGGTGTCTCCCAAACGTTCCCATGAATTGTTGTTCGACGACATCGTCTACCTGCCGCATATGATCCAGGAACACCGCATCTTTCGCAAGGTCCTGGAGCAGTTTCTGGGTGAAGACCAGGTTTATGAAACCCAGCAATTACTGGCCGAAGCACTGGGGCAAGATGAAGAAACTCGTGAAACAATCATCAAATGGATTCTTGATTTTGAAGAATTGCCAACCTCTTACCTTCAGCAATTCAGCAAATACACCGACGAAAAGCTGGCTGAAGTTCTGATCTCCGGGTACGACCTTGAAGAGGATTACATTTACTTTGACCCCATCCCCAATTTTATCTTTACCCGGGATATTGCTGCGGTTATCAACGATCATGTACTTATTACGAAGGCCGCGAAAACGGCCCGTTACCGGGAAAACTTTTTGACCCGCTGCATCTTTTGGGCACATCCTCACTTCCGCGGATTAAAAGAAGAAGGCAAAGTGATCAACCTCAACCATGTCGATCAGTTTCCACCTTCACGCCGGGGGGAACCCATCTGCCTGGAAGGTGGCGACGTGATGATCCTCAACCAGGATTATCTTTTGATCGGCAGCTCCGAACGTACCAATGAACACACCATTCATGCCCTTAAGGAAGTTTTGTTCGAACGCAACATTGTCCGCAATGTGGTGCAGATCGTCATTCCGCCCGACCGTTCATTCATGCACATTGATACCATCTTTACCCAAATCGCCGCCGAACACATCGTGGCTTACAAACCGATTGTCGTCGATGGATTAAGTTCCTACGTCAATGTTTATCGCAAAAGCGGTGCCCAGGCCTTCTACCCCTCCATTCAGGAATTTTTCCATGCCGAAATCAATTCAAGGATTTCATTCATTCACAGTGGAAGTGGTTTGTCTCCTTATCAGGAGCGTGAGCAGTGGACGGACGGGTGCAATCTGGTGGCCATCAAACCGGGTGTGGCGCTGACCTATGACCGCAATCCATACACCGAAAAGGCTTTGCTGGCCCATGGATATGATATTTTACATGCTCATCAATTTCTCCGTGATTGCGAAACCGGGCAATTAAACCCGGAGTCTCTGCAAAACACGATCATAACCCTTCCCTCGAACGAGCTTTCCCGGGCGAGAGGCGGTTCACATTGCATGACATGTCCTATCTTGCGCGGGTAAATCAGCACCTGAATGCAAAACGAGCGCATCCTGTTCCGTCGCTCCCATACGACAACCACGCGCGTACGGTACAGTGAAACGGACCGTATGGGAGTTGTTTATTATGGCAATTATGCGGCATTTTATGAAATAGGCCGTGTCGAATTTCTCCGTTCTCTCGGTATACGCTATCGCGATCTGGAAGATATTCACCAATTGGCGTTGGCTGTGGTCAGTATGGAAACAAAATACGTTCGTCCGGCCGTATACGACGATCTCCTAACGATTGAAACCACCTTGCAACACCTGGAAGGCAAATATGTCGTCTTCTTTACGGAGATTCGCAATGAAGCGGGGCGGATTCTGAATACCGGCCGGATCAAGCTGTGCTTCGTGGACCGTCAAACTTTCACCAGTGTTGCCATTCCTGCATTCTTCACCAACGCGATAACCCAGGCTTTTGACCAGTCGATGGACCAGATATAAACGAAAATTCCTGACACATACCCGTGTCAAAGCGCTGATTCAATGGACTAAAATTCATAGTTTTCCCGGATTCGTTGGGATTCCTATCTACCAGATCGTCACTTTTATCTGGAAGGAGGTCAAAGAAGAACGGTTAAACCTGCGTGCCAACAGCATTGCTTTCAATTTCTTTTTGGCCATTTTCCCGTTTACGCTCTTTTTGCTGACCCTGATCTCATTCCTGCCCCTGCATGACGTCGAATCGTACATTGTCGCCTGGCACAATTCATTAAGGAGTGTCATTCCAAAAGACGTGGATACGTTCCTGTTCAGTGATGTAATCCAGGGCATATTTGATCTCCACCGCGGAGACCTGCTTTCGGTGGGATTTATCCTTGCCATGATTTTCGCTTCGGAGGGCATGTTGTCGATGCTCAATGGCTTTGAAAAAGACTACGAGCATGCCTTTAAGAACCGGTCGATGATCCATAAGCGATTGGTAGCCCTGGCGCTCACCGGTTCATCTGGTGTACTGCTTACCCTGTCGTTTATTGTCGTTGGTTTTGGCAATACGATTGTCGAACAAATCCTGACCAGACCGGGCATGTTATGGCTAACCCGCTGGGGCTTGCATGGAACCCACTGGCTGGTCATTTTTCTTCTGGCCTGGATGCTGGTCTCCATCATTTACCGCTATGGAACGCCAACCCATCAAAAATTATCGTTGTTCTCTCCGGGGACCAACGTGGCCACGATAACCATTGTGATCTTTTCGTTTTTGTTGTCCTACTTCTTTAACCGGTTTGGAACCTATAACAAAGTATATGGTTCCATCGGCGCCATCATTGTCACGATGTTGTGGATTAAATACCTGGTCCTGATCCTGTTGATTGGATTTGAATTAAATGCGAGCATTGCTACCCTGGCCCCTCCTGCCAGCGATAAGTCGAAAAATGGAACCCGGCCAAATCCAAAACGCGGTCAACGACCGTGAGCAGCAGATCATCAATTGCCTGAGGGTGGCTGTACAGTGATGGGGTAGCCGGACAAACAATCGCACCGGCGCGGGTCAGTCGGGTCATGTTTTCCAGATGAATCAGACTCAAAGGTGTTTCTCGGGGCACCAGGATTAACCGTCGGCGCTCTTTCAGCATCACGTCGGCCGCCCGTGTGGTCAAATCGTCGGAAACACCCTGTGCGATTCTCCCGAGCAATCCCATGGAGCACGGGATAATAATCATCGTCTGGTACTGGGCGGACCCGCTGGCGAACGGAGCCCTGAAATCATTGCGCTCATAAAAGTCAAAGGGATAAAGGTCGCGAAAATCCTTACTCCCGACCTCCAATTGCCAGTTGGTGAGTGCATTTTCCGAATAGGTGACCCCAATCCGTTCCCACTGGTCCGTCAGGGTAAGCAGCCGGTCAAAGAGTAATTTAGTATACCAAGCTCCGGATGCGCCACCGGCGGCAATGACCAGCTTTTGCCTGTCGTGTTTCAAGTCTCCTGTTTTCATCGGAAAGGCAAGATAGGGCCTCTTGGGCAATATCCATGGGGCCATTTTAACAGTGGATACGCATTAAAAAGAATCATAAATTATAAATTATAGAAAAAAAGTTGATTACATATTTTGATTAAATGTAATATTTCATAGTTTTGTCTTACATTCATATTACAAGTAATTCTAATATTTAAATTATGAGACAAAATATACTGACCGGCGCTGTTATGATCGCACTGGCCATTGTCTTCATCCAGAGTTACACCCCCTTCATGGGAAGGCAAGCCAAAGGAATTGCCATCCTGGATAAAGGTCCCTTTGTCGTATATCAAAATGCCGGTGCCGATCGCTTGACCATCACCCTGGACAATCCGTTTGATGTCATCAACATGGACCTGAAGGACCGGCAAAATCGCTCGGTGATGATTGATCCCAAGCCAAACCGGGAAGGATGGCAAGTGGATCTCAAGAAGATTCCGGTTGGTATGTATACGCTAACCCTTGATGGCGCCGGAGAATGTTTTGCCGTGAACGTTGCGCATCGCTAAGTATGATTCTAGTAGTTTTTTTATATAAATCACTTAGGTGATAATAGAACCCTAGAGCACCTCCGCGACCACGAAGGTGCTCCCTCCTACAAAAATGAGATCCTTGGACATGGCCGTTTGCTTTGCAGCGGCCAATCCTTTTTTTACAGAGGTATAGGGTTTTCCTTTCAGCCCCAATTGCCTGGCTTGCCGGGCTAGTTCGCTGGCGGGCAGCGCTCTGGGTACCTTTGCCTGAACAAAATAATACTTTCCATCGGAAGGAAAAAGCGGAAGGATCTTATCGATGGCTTTATCTTTCACGACGCCGATGACAAAATGGATTTGGCGATAGCCCAGCTTTGTCAGGGCTGCCAGGATACCGGTCAGGCCTTCTTCATTGTGAGCACTATCGGCCAGGACGTCCGGATTTCTTCCCAGCCATTGCCACCGGCCAATGTAATAGGTCAACGTTTTTAATTGAGCCAGGCCCCGCTCAAAGGAATCACCCGCCAGCTGCAAGATGGGCTTCAATGCTTGCCAGGTAGCATACGCAATCATTACATTTTCCATAAGAAACGGACCAAATGCCTGAACAGGAATCGTAGCATTTTCAGTGCGATCCGTCACCGACAACTGCAACAGTGAACCCTCTGCATCCTGAGTGACCAGGTCTATGGTTGCAACATCTTCGGCTCTGATCAAAGGGGCCTTCCTGGCGGCCGCCGTTTGAACAAATACTTCCTCAACCTCCGGCAGACAGGGGCCGATCACCACCGGTTTACCCTTTTTGATGATGCCTGCTTTTTCACGGGCAATCTGAGGCAAGGTATCCCCCAGGAATGCCATATGGTCGTAATGCACACCGGTAATCACTGAAATTAACGGATCAACCACGTTGGTGGAATCAAGCCGTCCTCCTAATCCCGTTTCAATAACAGCCACATCCACTTGTTGATCCCGGAAATGGGTAAAGGCCATCAACGTGGTCAATTCAAAAAAGGATGGTTCCATCGTTTCAACCAACGGTTGACATTGACGGATGAATCCTTTCACGCAAGATTTGGAAATCATCTCTCCGTTGATCTTGATCCGTTCACGAAAATCCCGGTAATGGGGAGAGGTGTGCAATCCGACACGCAATCCGGACGCTTGCAGTGAAGCCGCGATCAGGTGGCTGACCGTGCCCTTGCCATTGGTACCGGCGACATGAACAACCGGATAGGCCAGGTGGGGATTCCCGAAAGTGGCACATAAGCTCCGGATATTGTCCAAAGAATATTTCAATGCCGGCGCACCCACGCGCTGAAACATCGGCAGGCGTTGGTAGAGCCATGCCAATAAGTCCTGATAACGATTGGATTCTGGAAACTGCATGGAAGTCCTTAATTAACTGCAAAATTAATCTCCGGGAAGAACATCAAAGGATCTGTAGGCCGGAATATCTCATCGGATACTCCATGGTCAAGGGAATCCGGTCAGGATGAATAAGATCATGAATTAACGGATTGGCACAGTTATTGGGTATCTTTTACATATAAATATATGTACATTTGAATTTTACCTAAATCTATACCTAAGCATCGAGCCGCTCGCGGCCAGTGTCTCCACCAGTCAACAAAAGAGGATGCTTGCCCACCAAACGCAAGCTACCTTGTCTGAACCCCATTAATCGTCGAAAGGCTCCCCTGGTGGGAGCCTTTCTTCTTTCATTAGTACCGTTGTCACCTTTTAGCCTTTGAGCTGGTAATACAACTGACTCCACCGCAACTCCTGCTTAAACCGGTACAATTGGGTATGGTTATCAATGACCACCAATTCCACATTGGCCATCTCCGCAAAATCTTCCAGGTATTCCACGGTCAGGTTTTGGGTATAACAGGTATGATGGGCACCGCCGGCCAGAATCCAGGCTGCAGCTGCGGTTGGAAGGTTAGGTTGAGGTTTCCACAGGACCCGTGCAACCGGCAGCTTGGGCATAGGTTCCTCCCCTTCAATCGCATCGACGAGGTTGACCAGTAACCGGAACCGTCCACCCAGATCAATCAAGGATGCATTCAATGCAGGACCCCCACCGGAATCAAAGACCAATCGCACCGGGTCCGCTTTACCACCAATGCCAAGGGGATGCACTTCACACCGGGGCCGGCCGGCCGCAATGGAAGGACAAATCTCCAGCATGTGCGCTCCCAGGACCTGCTCATGACCGGGCGCAAAATGATAGGTATAATCCTCCATAAATGAATTACCCCCTTCCAGACCGTAAGCCATTACTTTCATCGCTCGCACCAGGGCCGCCGTCTTCCAGTCGCCTTCAGCGCCAAATCCGTATCCGTCTGCCATCAGGCGTTGTACCGCAATACCCGGAAGTTGTTCCAGGCCGTGCAGATCCTCAAAGGTATCGGTAAATGCCGTGAAACCACCCTGAGTTAAAAAAGCCCGCAATCCCGCTTCAATGCGGGCGGCTTCAACCAGGGATGACCGCTGTCTGCCACCTTCTGACAATTCGGGAGCCAACTGGTAGGAAGTGGTGTAATCAAAGATGAGTTCCCGGATGGTTTCATCATCCACTGCAAGGATCCGATCGACCAGATCTCCTACTCCGTATCCGTTAACCGACATACCAAATTGGATCTGTGCACTGACTTTATTGCCTTCGGTGACTGCCACCTGACGCATGTTATCCCCAAATCGAGCCACCTTTAGGTGTTGCAGCTCATGCCAGCCGGTAGCAACCCGGCTCCAGACGGCAATCCGATCCTGGACCTGGGAAGTACTCCAATGGCCAACCACTACCTTACGATTGATGTCCATCCGGGCATTGAGAAATCCAAATTCACGTCCGCCATGTGCGGATTGATTCAGATTCATAAAGTCCATGTCAATTGCGGACCAGGGTATGTCCCGGTTAAATTGGGTATGTAAATGGAGGTAGGGTTTATAAAGAATTTTCAACCCCTGGATCCACATTTTAGCCGGAGAGAACGTATGCATCCAGGCGATCAAACCCACGCAATTCGGATGTGCATTGGCAGCTGAAATCAACTGAGTGATGGCATCCGGTCCGGTAAGTACCGGCTTGTGAATGATCGATACGGGAATGCGTCCGGAATCATTTAACGCCTTGACAATTTCAGCGCTGTGTTCATCCACCTGCCGCAAGGGGCCTTCCCCGTATAAATGCTGACTTCCGGTAATAAACCAGATTTCCTTACCGGTAAACGGATTTCCTAGTTTCATATCAGCCATTGAATGACGACATTACAAATACAACGATCCCTACCACCACCAGCGAGGCGACGACATCACCAACGTGAAAACTGCGACGATTTTCTTCTCGTTGCTCCCTGGTTAAAGTACCAAAAGTCAATCCCTGGAGTTTGTCGTAAGCGGGAACTTCAGACAACAGGCTGACCACCACGGTAATTAAAACGGATGCCAGGAAGAACCAGGCGGCAAAAGTGAGGAAGTTCATACTTCCCAGTGTGTGGAGGACGGTGCCTGGTGTAAAGCTATCTTGTGACAACTCAAGGCTGATGCGGATCACGCCAATGACCAGGCCGGAGACCAGGGTTGCCATGGCTCCCCGCTTATTGATCCTTTTAAAGAAGATCCCCAGAAGGAATACAGCGGTAATGGGAGGTGCAATGTATGATTGTACGGACTGGAGGTATTCGTAAAGGACTCCGGAAATATTCTGCATAATGGGAATCCACAGGATCCCGGCGATGACTACAATGACCGTAGCAATCCGGCCTACCCTGATTAATTTCCGCTGTGATGCTTTGGGATTCAGTTTTTGATAGACATCCACCGTAAACAGGGTGGAACAGGAATTAAAAACCGATGCCAATGAACTCATCAAAGCGGCTAATAGCCCGGCCGCAACCAATCCCCGCAACCCTGCCGGCATCACATGGGTCATCAGGGAAGGAAACGCCTGGTCCGGCGTCTCCCAGTTCAATACTCCCTGTTGTTTCAGAGCCAGGGCGATCACCCCGGGGATCAGGAAGATGAATACGGGTAACAGTTTCAGGAATCCACCCCAGATCGTTCCCCGCCGGCCTTCGGTTATATTTTTGGCCGTAAGTGCCCGTTGCACAATATACTGATCCGTACACCAGTACCAGATCCCCACGATCGAGCTGGTAATCACCAGGCTGGGCCAGGGATAATCCGGATCGGTGGCCGGCCTCCACATATCAAAATAGGTCGGACCGACCTGTGCTTTCAGTGCGCCCCAGCCACCGACCTGTTGCAATCCCAGTATGGTAAGCAATCCGGCGCCTATGATCAAAATGATGGTTTGGACCGCTTCTGTATACACCACCGCGCGCATACCACCCAACACCGTGTAAATTCCAGTCAGGATCACAGTCGCCAGAGCACCGGCCCAAAAATCGATGTGCAACAATGTGGAAATGACGATTCCCCCCGCATACACGGTCACTGAAACCTTGGTGAGCACATAGGCGATCAATGAGAAGATGGATAAAAACCACCTTGCGTTTGGCCCAAATCGTTTTTCCAGAAATTCAGGCATCGTAAATACCCCGGCACGCTGATAAAACGGTAAAAACACCCAGCCCAACATGAGAACCACCCAGGCATGCAGTTCATAAATCAGTAGTGGCATCTTATTGGAAGCTCCGGTACCAGCCAGGCCGACCACATGTTCTGATCCAATATTGGATGCAAATATGGACGCCCCAACGACAAACCAACCGATGTTTCTACCGGCCAGAAAATAATCTTCGGTGTCCTTATTTTTCTGAAGGATGACCCAAATGGCTATCCCAAAGAGGATGGCAAAATAAAGTCCCAGCACGACCCAGTCAAGGGTTACAAAACTTGATTCCATATGGCAATTCTGATGAGTTTATTGATTGTATTACGCTTGTCCATAATAGGCATTTTTGCCATGCTTCCGCTCGAAATGTTTTCGAATCAGGGCTTCCTTCAACCGAGGGACATCGGGACGGATTCCATGGGCGATCCACGCCATCTGCGCCAATTGTTCGAGCACGGCGCTATTGTAAACCGCTTTGGCCACTGTCTTACCCCAGGTGAATGGTGCATGGTTGGCAACGAGTACCATTTCCACTTCGGCGGGATCGTATTTGCGAAGCTTGAAGTCATTAAGGATCTGGAACCCGGTTTCGTGTTCGTAATTGCCTTCAATCATTGCATCATCCATCACCGGGGCACAAGGGATGTCCACGGTAAGATGATCAGCATGGGTGGTTCCAAGTATCGGAATATCCATTTGGGTTTGCGCCCACGCGGTGGCATAGGTGCTATGGGTATGAACGATTCCCCCGATGTGAGGCCAATGACGGTAGAGAACGGCGTGGGTCAATGTATCCGACGAAGGACGCAGGGATCCCTCCACCACCTGACCTTCCAGGTCTACCAGCACCATATCCTCAGGTCGTAATTCGGCATAGGGTACTCCACTGGGTTTGATAGCAAAAATTCCGTCATCGCGGTCAATGGCACTCGCGTTACCAAATGTAAAGAGGACCAGACCCAACTCGGGCAATTGCATGTTGGCGGAAAAGGCTTCTTCTTTCAATGTCCGGTGACTCATTCCGCTGTCTTTTTTTGAATTTTCTCCAGCTGTTCTCCAACGGCCAGGTAACCCTGGTATAAGCTCTCATAAATGGGCACCTGGCCGGGATCCGGCAAGTATTCCGCATCAAAGCCGCTACCCATGTGGTCCATAGCCGCCGACACCGAAGGATGGATCCCCGCGGCAGTCGCCGCGAACATGGCAGCCCCCAAGGCGCAAGTTTGTTCCGACCGGGCTATTTGGATCGGCCGGTTGAGCACATTGGCCATCGTCTGCATGACAAAGGGGGACTTCTTCGCCACTCCTCCCAGGCCGATGATCCCTTCGATCGGAATGCCCTCTTCGATGAAGCGGTCCACAATCCGGCGGGCGCCAAAACAGGTAGCTTCTACCAAAGCCCTGAAAAGGTGACCGGCATGCGTGCCCAGCGTCAAACCGGTGATGGCTCCTTTCAGCGATTGGTCGGCATCGGGAGTACGGCGTCCGTTCAACCAGTCGATGGCAATCGGACCCGAAGTTTCCGCCGGAACTTGTTCGGCCAGTTTTGTCAGCTGCGGGATCATCCCGGCTTCTAATTCCGCCTTTAGTTGTGTACGTTGAAGCTCGTCAAGGAGGGAAGACTCATCCAGAAGCGCCAGCGTGGGTTGAAGAAGCATCCGTTTGAACCAGGCATAGACATCACCAAAGGCCGACTGACCGGCCTCCAATCCGGTCATCTCCGGGATAACCGAACCGTCAACCTGTCCGCAAATGCCGCGGACCAGATTGTCCCCAACCTCTTCCACCGGGGCAACCAGCATATCGCAGGTTGAGGTCCCCATAACCTTGGACAGGTAATAGGGTTTAATCTGACCACCGACCGCACCCATGTGGGCATCAAAGGCGCCGACACTCACGACGACGTCGGTGGACAAACCAAGTCGTTGAGCCCAATCGCCGGAAAGCGTACCCGCCGGCTCGTCTGAGGTAAAGGTTTCCTGATAAAGACGATCCCGTAATCCTGACAACCGTTGATTCAGGGCAATCAAAAAATCTTCGGCTGGCAAGCCATTCCAGGAGGGATGCCAAAGTGCTTTATGCCCTGCCGCACATCGCGAACGTTTCATGGCATGAACATCCTGCCCTCCGGTCAACAAGAATGGAATCCAGTCGCAATGCTCCACCCACGAATAAGCTGCAGCAGCCACCGCTTCATCCTCCCGGATCACATGCAAAATTTTTGCCCAAAACCACTCGGAAGAATAGATTCCGCCTTCATATTGGGTATAGTCGATCCTCCAGGTACGTGAGAGTCGGTTGATGGCCTCCGCCTCGGCAATGGCCGTGTGGTCCTTCCAAAGCACAAACATCCCGTTTGGATTCGATTCAAACTCATCCAGCATGGCCAAAGGAGTGCCCGAGCGATCTACAGCAACCGGCGTACTGCCGGTGGTATCGATGGATATGCCTTTAACCAGATGTCTTTGTTGGGCAGGCAATGCCTGAAGCACCTGCCGGATGGTGGCAGTCAGACCTTCCGCATAATCCAGGGGATGTTGGCGAAACCGATTCGCAGACGGATCACAATAAGCCCCTTGTTTCCAACGCGGGTATTCAAATACCGAAGTAGCAACCTCCTGTCCGTCATCGGTCCTGACCAACAAAGACCGTACACTATCGGTTCCGAAATCAACCCCGATGACGTAAGCTGTCGCTGGTAGGTCTTCCTGGATTTGCATGGATCGATCGCTTTGTTTTGTCCAATAGACTCGAAATGTACGGGTAATGGAAGGCTTCGCCTGCTGGCGGCCATTTCATTTTCCACTCGCACCTCCGGCCAACAATAATAACGAAAATCCATCAATGGACAGGAAAATTAGTGTAACACTGACATTTAAATCGACGGAATCCGAAACACCAGGTTTCCTGAGGCTTGCCCAAAGAATGATTTTTGGTCGATGCACGAAGTTGCAAAACAATTTAAAGCCGTACATGCGAATCAGTGAATAATTTACTAAATTATAGGCTATACCGTAAAATCAACAGATTATGAAAACGAAAAACGAACAACGCATCACCCGGTGGATTTCAGCAATCTTGTTCATCTTCATTTTACTGGCTTCAAGCCAGGCACAAATTCGCCGGATGTGGGTGGAGATCAATTACATGAAGAGTAAAACAGGGGACTACGAATCGATTGAAACCGATGTCTGGAAATCCATTCATCACGAACGGATCCTGCAGGGAGACATGTATTACTGGGCTTTGTACCACGTGGACTACCCGAGCGGGACCGATTGGGATTACGATTACGTGACCCTGAATGTGTACGACGACATTAAAGATATTGAAGTGGGATTTGAGCACTGGGATAATTGGATTAAAAATCTCACCATTCCCCAAGACGTTTTAGACAAGACCAATGAGAGCCGGGACATCGTTTTCACGGAAATCTTCGAATTATTGGCCCAATCGTCCGAAGACGATGGCAGACCGCCCAAATTCATCGCCGCCAACCGGATGCAAACCAGCGACCCGGACGCCTATATAGAGATGGAGACCGAGATTTACCAACCGGTTCACCGGAAAGCAGCCGATCGGGATATGCGCAAGAATTGGTGGCTGATGCAACGATTCATGCCCAGTGGATCAGAATTTGGCTACAATTTCATGACCTTCGACTTCTTCAATAATATGAATCAACTCATCCAACCGGAAAACGATGACCTGTGGGAAAATGCTCATCCGCAAGGGAATCTGTATTCCAAACTGGCCAATTTGCACGTTGATGATTTGAGAACCATTGTACGCCGGGAATTATGGCGGATGGTGGCCGAAGCGAAAAAATAATCCAACCAATATCCATCCGGGGGGATTATTTCACCCGGAAATCGATGGTAATGGTACCGCATTGTTTATCAATGCTGGATTTGGTAAAACGGAATTTCTTGGCAGAACGAATGGCGAGATCGCGCAGTGTCGCATCGGTGGTTGTAGAACCTTTTTGGGTATAATCGGCACTTACCACATGGCCTTCCGTATCTACACAAACTTTGACGACCACCCGTCCGGTCTTCTGCGAGTTATCGTTGATCACCGGTTCAAAGAGGACACCCCGGTCTCCGAGGCCACCTCCGACGGTTCCGCTACCGGTGCTGATTCCTTCCAGATTCTTTGCGTTGGGGTCTCCATTCGGATCGCCCTGATTGCCGGCCGTATTGGTCTTCCCTTTGCCACTTCCGAATAGATCTCCATACTGTTTGGAAGCTTCATCGTATTCGGCCTGCTTGCGATCGGCTTCTTCCTGAGCCTTACGGGCAGCTTCTTCTTCAGCTTTTCGCCGTGCATCCTCTTCGGCCTGTTTCTTCCTGGCTTCTTCGAGCTGTTTTTTCTTGGTTTCCGCCTCTTCCTTTTGCTTTTTCTTGAGCGCAATGGATTCAGGATCTTCGCTGGTCTGGATTTGTTCCTGCTTTACGGGTTCCGGTTTGGATTCGACTGGCGGCGCGGTTTGTTTGGGAGGCTCCGGCTTGGGTGGCTCCGGCTTTTCATTTTGCATGTCCGGTTTGTCGTCACCCTGACCGACATTGGGCAAACCGAGGCTTACCAATAATCCGGGTTGTCCGGGTGGAGGTACCTGGATCGACATCAGGGGCAGGATCAAAAGCAAGATCACGATGGCATTCACAATGGTACTGGTGATCAACGCTTTGCGCCGATTCTTTTCTTCATTTTCCAGTATTTGTTCCTCTCCAATCATGATGTGGTTGTTTATTGTTTTAAGAACGTTATGAAAAGGCAAAAGGTACCTTTCCAGCCTGTCCTTTACAAAACGTTAACCTATTCCGGGCGGGTGGCAGCGACCACTTTGATGTTCAGTTTAAGAGCCAGGTTATAGACCTGGGTGACGTATTTCCACTCCGCTTCTTCATCGGCATAAATGACGAGCGCATAATCCCGCGGGTTCGGTGATGCGTTGACCTGAGCACGTACATTCCGCTCCAATTCACCGTAAGTAACCCGTTTGCCATTCCAGAAGAATGATCCATTCGGATCGATGGAGACATTTCCGGATTTGGGCGCGACCACCTTGGATACCGAACTGGGCAATTTCAGGTTGATGGCATTTTGAGTAACCAGCGATGAAGTCAGCATGAAAAAGATCAGCAACAGAAAGATAATGTCTGTCAATGACGACATGCTGAATTCTGCCGATACCTTATTCCTTTTTTTAATCATTTTCCTTCATTCAACATACAACACTGAGCCCACTCTGGAAAAGACGGATTATATTTAAATCCGAAATTTTTCCTTTAAAGCACGGTCAGCAAGTTTATAATTATAAGAATAACCTTGATATTCTGATACTAACATATATAAAAATACTTACCTGTATGTGAACCCACCCCTGTGTCGCCTCCCAGGAGGGGACTCCCTTCGAAATGGGCTTTTCCGAAGTGCATTCAACACTCACCATTCAACATTCAACACTCAACATTCAACACTCAACATTCCCTTAAGCCGGTTCCTGCAACAGGTCCATGAATTCAACCGTCGTCCGTTCCATCTGGAAGATGACCTTTTCCACCAGCGATACCAGGAAGTTGTATCCGACAAATGCCAGGATGCCGATAAAGAGTCCCCCGGCGGTGGTCAACAAGGCCTGATAAATACCGCCTGCCAGTAATTTGGGCGTGATGTCCTCGGCGGTAGACATCTGATAGAAGGCCAGGATCATCCCGGTAACAGTACCAAAAAAACCGATCATCGGTGCGGATCCCGCAATGCTGGCCAGCCGGGATAAATTTTTCTCCAGACGAAAAACCTCCAGGTTTCCCACATTCTCGATGGCGGCATCAATGTCCTGGAGGGGCCTTCCGATCCGCTGGAGTCCTTTCTCCACCATGCGGGCCATCGGAGAATCGGTATTCCGGCACAGCGCCCTTGCCCCTTCAATGTTTCCGGACTGGACACTGGCCCGGATATTATTCATGAAATTCTGGTCTACCCTACCCGCCTTACTAATGGTCAGGTAACGCTCGACCAGAATAAAAACGGCCAGGAAGAACAATACCAGCAGGATGGCCATGATGGCGATACCCACGGTTCCGGACTGCAGGATGACGTCCATTGCACTCTGGGTTTCTACACCATCTTCCGGTAAAGTCTGCAAATCTTGAAACAAAAGCCACATATACGGTTTACTTTAGTACGATTGCTAAATGTCAGGTGATAAACGATATAGCCGAATTACAACGTATATCGGACAGCAAATTTAGACAAAATTCAGTATACATTACATAAAATTATAACTTATTACTAACACAATATCAATATATCATATGCTTTTATAGGTAAATGTTAGGAAAAGTTTAATACTTATGGACCGGTGTCACCTTTGGCGTCTACGACGAATTAGTTGCCCGGTACCGGAGATTTTGGCTATTTTTAACTCAAAGTCAAGTTTTTCATTTGAACCCAAATTCTGGTTATGAGAAGAATCCGTAAAGCTGCCGTATTGGGATCCGGCGTCATGGGATCCGCCATTGCTTGCCACCTTGCCAACATCGGCCTGGAGGTATTACTACTGGATATCGTTCCGTTTGATTTGAACGAAAAAGAATCCGGTAATCCGGCAGCTCGCAATCGCATCGTCAACGACTCGCTCAGGAAAGCCATCGCCAACCGGCCGGCGCCTCTTTATCACCGGGATTTTGCCAGCCGCATCGAAACCGGCAACTTTAGCGATGACATGCACCGGATCAAGAATGCCGACTGGACCATTGAAGTCGTCGTCGAGCGATTGGACATTAAACGCCAGATCCTGGAACAAGTCGACAAACACCGCACTCCCGGCACGCTCATCAGCACCAATACTTCGGGCATTCCCATCCATATGATGCTCGATGGCCGCAGCGACGACTTTCGCAGACATTTCTGCGGGACCCATTTTTTTAATCCCCCCAGGTACCTGGAACTGCTTGAGATCATTCCCAGTCCGGAGACCGATCCCGCAATCGTTAGCTTTTTTATGGACTTCGGATCCCGGTTCCTCGGCAAACAAACGGTGGAGTGCAAAGATACCCCTGCATTCATTGCCAACCGGGTGGGTGTTTATGCAATGGGTAAAGTCTATGATCTCACCAAAGAACTGGGCATCAGCATTGAAGATGCCGATAAGTTGACCGGTCCGGCGATCGGGCGGCCGAATACGGGTACCTTCCGGTTGGGAGATCTGGTCGGCCTGGACGTCGCCCTCAAAGTCATGGAAGGCATTAAGCAAAATTGCCCGGATGACGAACAGATGAAAGACATGGAAATTCCGGAGTTCCTCAAATACCTGGTGGAACATAAATTCCTGGGAAACAAAACCGGCCAGGGATTTTACCAGAAAACGAAGGAGAAAGACGACAAAGGCCGTTCGGTCATCCTGGGACTCGATCTCAACACCTATGAATACCGGCCAGCCAAGAAAAAAAATTATCCCAGCCTGGGCGTAGCCAAACAAATCGACGACGTGCGCCGGCGAGTTAAGGCTGTCGCCAACAGTGAGGATGAAGGTGGGCAGTTGGTCAAACGTTCGCTGGCGGGTTTATTTGCTTATGTTTCGAACCGCATTCCGGAGATCAGCGATCACATCTACAGCATTGACCAGGCCATCAAAGCCGGATTTGCCTGGGAACTGGGCCCCTTTGAATACTGGGAAGCCATCGGCCTGGCTGAAGGAAAAACCTGGGCGGAAGCCGAGGGCTATTCTTTAAGCGATTGGGCCAGCCGTTTCATTGAAGCAGGACACACATCCTTTTACGAAAACAAGGGCGAGGGCCGGTATTGCTTCGATCCGCTCAGCGATCAGATGAAGCCGGTGGGTGGATTGAGTGGGCTGGTGCTGTTGGATCGCAATAAAAAACCGGTCTATCAAAACGATGAAGTCATCCTGCATGACATCGGTGACGGAGTGCTGAATCTGGAATTCACCAGCAAGGCCAATGCCATCGGCGAGGGCATCCTACGGGGCATCCAGGAGTCCATTGCCCTGGCTGAAAATGACAAATGGCAAGGTATGGTGATCGGCAATACGGCAAAGAATTTCTCCGTAGGCGCCAATCTGATGCTGATGGGCATGATGGCTTTTCAGCAGGAATTTGATGAACTCAACCTGGCCGTTAAACTTTTCCAGGACACTTCGATGCGCTGCCGGTATTCGGCGATCCCGGTAGTAGCAGCTACCCAGGGCTACGTCTTCGGTGGCGGCTGTGAATTGCAAATGCATTGCGATGCGACCCTGGCAGCGGCCGAGTCCTACATCGGATTGGTGGAAGCCGGAGTCGGTTTAATCCCGGGTGGCGGCGGGACCAAGGAATTTGCCGTGCGCGCATCCGATGCTTTCCAGACCGGCGAGATCGAGATCCCTACCCTGTTGGAGCGCTTCAAGACCATCGCCCTGGCTGCCGTTTCCACTTCAGCGTACGAAGCTTTCGATCACAAATACCTGCTCCCGGAGCGGGATGAAGTCGTTGTACGCGGCCGCGCCAACATTGCCGAAGCCAAAGCCAAAGTCCTGGAACTGGCCAAACATTACATCCAGCCGGTACCTCGTGAAGACATCCGCGTGCTGGGATGCCAGGGGTTGGCGACTCTTCTGATCGGAGCTCACAGCCTGAAACTCGGTCACTATGCCAGTGAGCACGACATCAAGATTGCGCAAAAAATGGCATTCGTCCTCAGTGGAGGCGACCTGTCCAGTCCGCAAAATGTCTCCGAACAATACCTTTTGGACCTCGAACGCGAAGCTTTTCTTAGCCTCTGTGGCGAACCAAAAACGCTGGAAAGGATCCAGTATATGCTGGAGAACAATAAACCTTTAAGGAATTAGATACTAGACATTAGATCTTAGAAATGGGAGTTCATCAATTTAAAGAATTGATTGTTTGGCAAAAAGCTAAAATGGTTTGCGTCCAATTGTACCGGCTATTGGAACAATACGATCTGAGCCACTCTATCTTATTCAAACAAATCCTGCGTTCGGCATTGTCCATACCATCCAACATTGCTGAAGGTTGCGGAGGAAGTTCCGACAAACAATTGGCTCATTTCTTAGATATCGCAATGGGTTCATCCAACGAGTTGGAAACCCAATTGATTATCTTTCAAGAAATTGCAATAATTAACACCGACGAATTAAGCTTTTTGATTCAAAATGTTCATGAAGTTCAAAGGCTAATTGCCGGATTCAAAAAGAAATTGATCAACCCTCCTCTGACGTCTAACGTCTAGGTTCTAAAAATCGATAAAAAATGGACGCATACATCATCAAAGCCTATCGTTCTGCTGTTGGAAAAGCTAAAAAGGGCGGATTTCGTTTTTACCGGTCGGACGATCTGGCCGTAGAGATCATCAAGCATTTATTACAGGAAACACCT
>JAGQXC010000629.1 GCA_020436785.1 Saprospiraceae bacterium
AAAAACTATTTCATTGATGATCCAATTTTCGTCAATCGCCCGCGTCATGGGCGTGTTGTTGTTCTTGTTTGGATTGATGATGGCCACGACCATTGGATTTTCACTCTATTACCACAGCCCTGACATCCTGCCCTTGCTGAGTGCCACTGGCATCACCCTGGGATCCGGTATCCTGTTGTTCGTTTTGGGCCTCCAACGCGAAGTGCATATTGGAAAGCGGGAAGGGTATCTGATTGTTGCGCTGGGATGGATCTTTATGACCCTTTTTGGTATGCTGCCATTTCTGCTGAGCGGTGTCATACCGGAAGTGACCAATGCTTTTTTCGAAACGATGTCGGGATTGACCACCACCGGCGCCTCCATCCTCGATGACATTGAAGCAGTACCCAAAGGCATCCTGTTGTGGCGTTCATTGACCCAATGGATCGGCGGGATGGGAATCATCGTATTGACGGTGGCTATACTACCGCTATTGGGTATCGGCGGCATTGAGTTGTTTGGCGCCGAGGTACCTGGTCCAACCTCGGATAAGATCCACCCGCGTATCGTGGAGACCGCGCGTTCCCTGTGGTTGGTTTATGTGATACTGACCATTGCCTGCACGGTCTTGCTGCGCATTGCCGGGATGGATTTTTATGATGCCATCAATCATGCCTTGACCACGATGGCCACCGGGGGCTTTTCCACTAAAAATGCCAGTATTGCTTTTTATACCAACCCCGCCATCCAGTACGTCCTGATCTTTTTTATGATCCTGGCCGGAACCAATTACAACTTGCTTTATTTTGGCATCCGGGGCAAATTAAGGACCATGTGGCGCAGCGATGAATTTAAAGTGTACTCGCTGTTTATTATCGGGGTGACCATTATCGTTGCAGCATTTGTCTTTCGTAT
Source organism: Saprospiraceae bacterium (assembly GCA_020436785.1). Classification (GTDB taxonomy): domain Bacteria; phylum Bacteroidota; class Bacteroidia; order Chitinophagales; family Saprospiraceae; genus JAGQXC01. The sequence goes on from JAGQXC010000629.1 coordinate 895, forward strand.
TACCGGTGAAAATGTCGAAAAAGTCTTCCGTGATGTCCTTTTTCAGGTGGTCTCGATCATCACCACGACTGGGTTTGTAACCGCCGACTATACGCAATGGTCGGTGGCATTGACCATGTTCTTTTTTATCCTGATGTTTCTTGGTGGAAGCGCCGGATCGACGAGTGGAGGAATTAAATTCATCCGTCACATCGTATTCCTGAAAAATTCATTCCTGGAGTTCAAAAGGATCCTACACCCACGGGCTCTGATCCGGGTCAAAATTGATCATCAAATTGTGGCACCCCGTATACTCACCCACATCCTGGTCTTTTTGCTTATTTATTTGCTGGTTTTCTTAACCGGTTCGGTGGTGGTGGCATTCCTGGGTATGGACTTTGTCTCGGCCATCGGTGCGGTAGCCACTTGCCTGGCGAATGTGGGACCGGGCATTGGCACGGTGGGTCCGGTGAATAATTTTGCTGCCGTCCCTGACGCGGCCAAATGGTTTTTGAGTTTTCTCATGTTGCTCGGACGCCTTGAGCTCTTTACCATTTTGTTGCTATTCACCCCGTATTTCTGGAAATCAAACTGAACACTTCTTCCTGAAGGCAGATGTGGTTCTGTTTAACGGACAGCCTCCTGATACAGTCCTGTTAATTGTTCAAGCCGGTGGAGGGGCACGATTTGATCAGGCACATTTACCCCGGTAAGCAGTTCGGGGTTACAGGCGACGCCGATGCGAATGTCCGGAAACAGGAAAGTTAGCCGGTCAAAATAGGTTTGAACATCTTCCGGATTACGCATGATGATCAGGAAAGTAAGGAAGTATTTGGGATGAAGCTGCTGAACAGCATGCTGCACCACAGCGATTGGGGTATTGGAACCGAGGATGATGGCGGGTATCCGCTGTTTGCGTAACATATACGCCGTTACCAGCAAGCCGATCTCGTGGTATTCGTCCTGGGGTAAAAAAACCAGGGTCCCGGTATCGGGATTCCAGGGAATAATCGGCAATTTATCCAGTTCTACAAAAATCTTCTGGCGAATGATGTTGGAAATAAAATGCTCCTGCGCAGGAGAAATCTCTTCGGTCCGCCACATCAGGCCAACGCGGTGAAGTAACGGATATATGATCTCTTCAATGGTGATCGGTATGCTTAACCGCTGAAAACAGGATTCGATGATCTTCCGGAATCCTTCCTCATCAAACTTGAACATGGCCGCAATGAGGCCATTGATGGGTACCGAATAGACGGTATCGTCGTATTGCTGGAGGCATTTCTCAGTTTCGGAGCACAAGCGTTGATGATCGAGACGGCTTACCTTGCTGATCTTCCAGCCGCTTTCGATCAGGGTAGCGATGTTCAGTAATTTTATCAGTTGACGATCATCGTAATAGCGAATATTGCTCTCGGTACGGGATGGTTCCAGAAGATTATACCTCTTTTCCCAGATCCGTATCGTATGTGCTTTGATCCCGGAATAGACTTCCAGGTCCTTGATGCTGTAGAAATTCACGACTTTTGTTTAATACTTAACATGCAAGCTTAAACAAAAACGATCTAAAAAGGATGCAAAATATGTAAAATTCCTCTGCAAGACCGATCAGGACAGTTCGCGTCCGACCTTCATCAACAGCGCTTTGCTGGCCGCAACGCCATCCGCTTCACTCAGATCATTGCCTTCGTATTCGATCCCCACAAATCCTTTGTACCCGGCATCTTTGACAATTTTCATCATCCGCAGGTAATCGGTTTCGGTCTCGTTCCCCATGCTGTCGAATGCGTGGGTTTTAGCACTTACCGCTTTGGCAAAAGGCATCATTTCGGAAACCCCTTCGTATCGGTCATACATTTCTTCGCATTTCATATGACCATTTTCATAGGTCCCTTTGAGACAGAAGTTGCCAAAATCCGGAAGCGTACCACAATTGGACATTCCGATCTGCTTCATTACTCCGGTTAGCCATTTGCCATTGGAGGAATATCCGCCATGGTTCTCCACAATAACATTCAAATCGTAATCCTTGGCAAAGGATGCCAGAGATCCTAATCCGTCAATTGCTGCGGAAGCCACCTCTTCGGCCGTGCCTTCACCGTAAGCATTGACCCGGATGGAATGACATCCGAGATACTTAGCCGCTTCCACCCATTTGTAGTGATTCTCGACGGCCATTTTTCGCTTGTCATCATTGGTGTCACCCAACCCACCTTCACCATCGCACATGATGAGCAAGGAACGGACTCCTTCGCCTTCGGCACGCATTTTCATCTCCTTGAGATAATCCATGTCCTTGGCCTTGTCTTTAAAAAACTGATTGACATATTCCAGGCCACCGATATCGTATTGTTGCCGGGCCACTTTGGCAAAGTCCAGATGATCCATTTCTTTGGCAAAGAGGGCTTTATGGA
>JAGQXC010000110.1 GCA_020436785.1 Saprospiraceae bacterium
GCCCACGGTCAGGTATTCATACAACGCATTGGTGGCAGCCACGGCATCGCTTTCCGTCTGGTAAAAATTGGCCGAGTTGATGACAGACTCGGGTGTCTCATCCAAAAAACTGCAGCCGGACCAAATGATGACCAGAAGACTGAGAACGAATCCTATGCTATTTTTCATTTTCAAAATCCCAAACTTAGTCCCACCGAATAAATCTTTGAGGTAGGGTATGATCCAAAATCGGCTCCGAAGGCAATGGGATTGTTGACAAACCGGTTAACCTCCGGATCGTAACCCGTGTATTTGGTCAGCGTAACGAGGTTCTTGCCACTGACCGACACCTTGAGCGATGAAATGGCATCAACTCTCGCCTTGACCAATGAACTGAAGTCGTAGGTTAAAGTGATGTCTTTCAGACGGAGATAGGAACCGCTTTCTACCTGGTGATCGGAAAGGGTGTTCACCCGGGGGGCTACATTAGCCCGAGGATAAGTATTGCCGGGATGCTCGGGTGTCCACCGCTCCAGGGCAGCCGTCGAATTGTTCTGATTACCGTCGAAACTTTCGAGGTTAAATTTGTTAAAATTGACCAATTCATTGCCCACGACACCCTGAATGAAAAAACTTAATGCCAGGTCTTTGTAGGCCACGCTGTTGTTCATGCCGAAACTGAAATCCGGATTGGCATTCCCCAGAGGCACGATATCCAGTTCATTCAATACACCATCACCATTCTGATCGACGTATTTCCGGTCGCCCTGGGACGGACGGTAATCATTGAAATACGGCACCTGGCCGGGGTCTTCATTCTGCTGAATGATGCCATCGGTTTGGTAGCCGTAAAATGTGCCGATCGGTTCTCCCGCCCGGATGACTGTCCAACCGGTGATGCCCAACAAAGGTTCGGCCGGAATTCCCTCATCGCTGTTCAGATTAAGCACTTTATTACGATTGAAGGCCATATTGAAACTGGTCGTCCACCCCACTGATCCGGTGGTATTCACCGTGTTCAGGGCAAACTCAAACCCATGGTTCTCCATGGTACCGATGTTAAAAAATGCCGATGAAAATCCGGAGGTGTAAGGAACCGGCGCATTGAGCAACAAATCACTTGTTTTCTTATAATAGACGTCGGCCACCAACGACAATCGATGGTTGAAAAATCCAATGTCCAAACCCAGATCAAACTGTTTAGTGGTCTCCCATTTCAGGTCATCGTTTTGGCGAGTCGCCGGGCCGGACCCTTTGGCGATTTCTTTTTCGCCGAAATAGGCTTCGGTCGTTTCCAGCAATCCCAGTGAGCTGTATGGTGGTATGCCTTCATTGCCGACAATGCCAAATCCTGCTCGCAGTTTTAAGTCACTGAGGGCATCCACATCTTTCAGAAATGCTTCTTCTTTCAGACGCCAGGCCAATGCCAGGGAAGGGAAAACGCCGTATTTATTACCCGCACCAAATTTGGAAGATCCGTCCACCCGGGTGGAAACGGTAACCAGGTACTTATCTTTCAGCGAGTAATTGATTCTTCCCAGAAAGGATTGCAATTGCCATCCGCTGTTACCATTAAATATCAACGTCTTGTCCGCGCCTACCTGGATGGCGTTGTAACCCAATCGATTGTCGCTGAAGTCGGAGGTGGCCGTAAAAAGAAAATCATTATGATAGGCTTGCATCGAGTGACCAAGCACCGCCTGGATGCTGTGTTGGTGGAAGGTGCGGTTATAATTCAGGGTATTTTCCCACAGCCAGTTGATGCCTTGCTGATCGGCCAGCGAGGCCTGACCGTTGGCGGCCTGACCCCTTTTGATGTCGTTAGGGATAAATGCTTTCTCATTGGTGATGACCGCATCCGTACCGATGGAGGTTTTAAGGCTGAGGTGATCATTCAATTTGGCAGATAGATAGACATTACCCAACAGCCGCTTGGAGGTGCTCACTTGCTGGGTCAGCAATGCATCGGCGACCGGGTTGCCCACCGATGGCTGACTGGTGTTGTTTTGAAAAGTAAATGCTCCACTGCTGGTGTAGACCGGTAAGCCCGGATTAAAGATCAATGCCCACGAGGTGACGCTGGAAGGGATGGCTCCTTCGGCATCGGTGACGACACCGCGTAGCCGGCCATAGTTCAGATTGAGGCTGGTACCCGCCGTCAGTCGTTCATTCAGTTTTTGGTCCAGATTCAGCCGGAAGTTTCCCTTCTGATAATCGGAATTGAGAATGATACCCTCCTGCTGGAATAAATTGGCCGATACCGAGTAATTGGTGTTGTCATTGCCCCCCCGGGCGGATACCTGCAAACTTTGCATGGGAGCCATCCGGAAGATCTGATCCTGCCAGTCCGTGCCAACCCCGAGATTGACCGGGCTGGCGTAGATGGTCCTCCGCGGCGCTCCGGCATTGTCGGTTGCTTCATTGCCTAATTCCGCCAACTGCCTGGCATTCAACATGGGTATCTTATGGCGCAACTCCTGAATACTGTAATTGTAATCCAATGCAATGTTGTGTGATCCGGCCTTACCCCGTTTGGTGGTGACGATAATCACCCCATTGGCTCCGCGAGTCCCGTAGATGGCGGTGGCGGAGGCATCTTTGAGGATTTCGATGGACTCAATGTCCGAAGGGTTAATGCTCTGGAGGGGATTGAGCGATGGTCCGGTAACCGCTCCCACATTGCTCTCCGGCACGATGAACACTCCATCGATGACATACAGCGGCTCGTTGTTGCCGTTGATCGAATGGGTACCCCGGATACGGATGGAAGAGGGCGCGCCCGGCTGACCGGAGCTCATGCTGACCACCACACCCGCCGCTTTTCCCTGGATGCCCTGATCGATGGAAGAAACTGCCGTGTTCATGAAGTCGGCGGACTTGATGGAAGACACCGAACCCGTCAGGTCACTTTTCTTGACGAAACCGTAACCAATGACGACGACTTCTCCCAGATCAAGCCGGTCTTCTTGCAACAGGATCTGAAGGGTGCTGTCTGAGTTAATGGTAAATTCCTGACCCAGGTATCCGACGTAAGTCACTGTAATAATAGCGTTAGCCGGTACGGTTAATGAAAAGTGCCCATCCAGATCGGTAATGGAGCCTGTCGAAGTACCCTTGATTGCTACACTGGCACCAATCAGTGGTTCGCGGGCGTCGCGTACGGTCCCGGTCACCTGGTAATTCTGGGCCATCAGGAATTGTGCACCGATCAATACCAGCAGACATCCACCCAGGAGTCTTTGGATTTTTTTCATGGTTTACCCGTTGAAGAAGGTGTGGCGGGCCACCAAATTATTGGGACTCCAAACCACCCTTAAATAAGGTCAATTCCCACTCAAGTCGACTTCAATACACATGCCTGCAGGCCCGGTATTGTCGTCATCAGGTCCTGCCTGGTAAGGATCAAAGGCTGCTGTTTTAGCCACAGCCACCAATCGCTTTTCGAAAGATTCTGCCGGATCGTAGGTCGGATCGAAGATATCCAGTCCGCGATAGATCACATCGGCGTACAACTTTTCATTGTCCAGCACCGTAATGTTGAGGGTATCGATAACGGTTTCACCAAAAGCGCCAGTGCGGCTCATCAACAAGCGCATCGATGATTCATTGAGATTGTAATCGCAATAGTTGAACCAGATGTCGCTGAAGTCGTCAACCTTCGCCCCGATGGATTTATCGTACGTGTTGTCGTCGTTGAACTGGTAGACATCATCGGTATATACATCACTGATGTCATTGGTGTTGGTCTTTTTTCGAACTTCCTCACTCAGTTTCCAATTGTATTTTCTCAGTAACTGGATGGGTGTGAGCTCCACATCGATAACCAGCTCGACTTCGGCAGTATTGTTGCGTGAATCGGTCAACAGGAAGTTCAGTGTGGTGATGTGATCGGCATCTTCGTCGGTGACGGTGTACGTAAAACTAATGACGTTTGAAGTCAGGGGTGACACATTTTGCGAACCCTGAGCACTGCCATCCCACAATTTCGTCACCACAAGGCTTTTTGCCTCCGGATCTGCCGTGATGGTCACGGTAGTGGTCACTTCATTGCCCGGCGAAGCGGTCGCCATGGTCTGAGACAGGGTAATGGTTGGGTCTGCAAAGTTCTCTTCCTTCTTACATGAAGCTACAAGGAACAAGCCGATGAGGGCACAGCACAAACCCACTGTGAAAATTTGATTCCTTCTCATATCCTAATCAATTTTATTTCCTTAAAGATATAATGTCCATATGTATGTACATAATGTTTTTTAGGTTTTTTACCAGGAATCATAGATCAGGGTTTCGCAACCCGGTTGAGCCCGGATAATTCGTTCTTCAGGGTGTAGTGTGGTATTGATTCCATTCCTGGTATTATAACGTGTTGTCATCCCTGCCATTGCGGGCAAACAGGTTGACCGAGCGTGCGATTTCTAAAATGCACCTCCCCGGAGTGGGCTCAACTCGTTCCTATTTATCGGATCTCGACGGGTGCCTGTTGGTTAATGCCCTGCCGCTTCACCAAGGATCATCTCCATAGGAACCCGGATAAAACGTGGCCGGTAGATGAGTGCATCCTCAAAGTGATCTTCCAGTCTGGTCGAGTTGGTGTTGTAGGAGATCAGCAGCTTATTATCTTTCATAAATTGCGGATGAGCCAGCGCATTGTAAGTAAATAAATTGGATGAACCGGGCAAAGGGGTTTCGTAGACGAGTATACCCTCCGACCAGGGTCCCACCGGTGTATCTGCCGTATAAGCAAAGATCCTTCGGCCCAAATGGCCCTCTTGCATGACCATGATAAACTGGTCCAGGTAGGGAAATACACTGAATTGTTCTGAGCCCGGGAAATCAACCATCGATTGAGCATCCAAAAAGTCATCCGACCAACCCTGTCCCGTGAAATAGTCCCATTTGCCCAGGATATTACCGGTTTTGGCACGGGCAGCGTGGGCGTAGCCGTCTTTCAGTCCGTAGATGTAGGTGAAAGAGTCGGTCTCACAGATGGCATGTCCAAAGTGGATTTCATTGAAATTGCC
>JAGQXC010000111.1 GCA_020436785.1 Saprospiraceae bacterium
GCGAGTAAAACAACAGCCGTATCATGCATGGAGGCTGCATCCTGGATCAGCCGGGCATCAAAAATACGGGTATAATAATCGATGGCTTGCTCGAAGTCATGGACCAGGACAATGGGACCGGTCAGATTGATTATCATGGAAGAGGGCGTTTCACCAGTTCCAGGGCACGCCGTGCTTTTTTTACCAGGACTTCATCGGTCTCCCAGTATCCGTCGGGAGGAAGTCCGGGAGCGGAGAAGGATAATTTAGCATGGTGAGGCGCCGGAGGAAGAATGGTGTTTTTTGCGGAATAATGAACCTGTCGAATGCCGGTATCATGGATCAATGGTGCCACTAATTCCGGGTGGATGCCGCTGCCGGCCATGAGTACAATGCGGCCCCGGGCCTGGTGGACCAAATCCCGCAATAAGGCGCGTCCTTCCCAAGCTGTTGGTTGTTGACCGGATGTAAGGATCCGGTCATAGTTCAATTCGATCAGTTGTTCTAAAAGCGTTAAGGGCTCCGTGGCTTGATCAAAGGCCCGGTGGAAGCAAATCTCCAGCGGACCGGCTGCATCCTTCATTTCCCGGGCAAAGGATTCATCAAGTAGCCCGTTGGCCATCAGGGCCCCGACGACCACTCCATCTGCGCCGGCATTGCGGCAATATTCAATCTCCTTGAGGATCAGTTGCTTCTCAATGGTGTTGTAAATGAAGTCGCCACCGCGGGGGCGGATCAGAACCGCCACGTTTAAACGCAAATGTTCCAGAGCCATCTGCAGGGTAGCCGGACCAGGGGTCAGTCCACCCATTTCCAGGCCGCTGCATAATTCAATCCGGTCGGCTCCCCCATGCTCCGCAGCGAACGCCGAGCGCAGGGAAGGCGTGCATATTTCCAATAGGAGGTCCATACGATCGCTGTTGAAAATGCTCAGGGCGTTGCGTATCTTGCGGCCGAAAAGATAGCAATTTATCTATGAAAGTTTTTCGTTTGATCGGTTGGGGAATGGTATTGATGTTTGTATGGTTGGCTTGTGCCAAGGAAACCAAACTGTCTCCGCTTAATTTGTTGGAGTATGGCTTCCCCATTACCATCATGGCACCGGACAGCCCGGAAATCAAAACCATGGACCTGGTGGTCCAGAAAGACCTGACCGTCAAGAAAGGTGAGGATTATTATGTGCAGATTTTTATGTCGGATGCCGCCACCAACAAAGTCGAAAAAGTTAAGTCGGAAAACCTGGAAATTACCAAGGCCAATCCCTATTTCAGCAAACTGGTCCTGGATGAAAACCAGGGTTACATTTACGAAATGAAACTGGATTCAGCCCATACGGTGTATGGCTTCAAGTATTTTAAAATCCAGGGGGACAAAGAATTTGACTTTCAGACCGGGCTCACGGGTTTATTCAATGAACATCAGGTCCGCCGAATGTATGAGGCAGTTCAGTAATGGAACTTATTTAGAAATTAATTGCGGTAGTGGCTGGTCGTTGAACGATCGGAAGATTGACTAAGACCCTGTATCATTTGATGACCAAATACCAACAGGATCACTGCAAGGAATGCGGCGATGATCATAGGATTATAGAATTTGATGGTAAATTAAACCATATTCACCCGCTTGTCAAGACCCCGCCTCCAGCCTAACGTATTTTTAACAGTTGTAATATAAAGAAGGGTGGCAGAGGTGTCAAAGGTGGCAGAGGTGGCAGACGAAGTGCCTGCCCGTCCGGTCAGGCGGGCCGACCGCGCGACAGCGATCGTCGGTAAGTGTCCGGTTAGCCGGGCTGACAGCGCGATAGAAGTCGCCAGTTGATGGGAAGTTGAACAGTAGTATCGTGTTTGCCGCCCCGGCAGTTACCGCCCGAATACATCGTAGTTGTTCTTGTTGTAAGGGACTTTCAGGAAGCCCAGCTTATCGTCCTTCACGCGAATCACAAAACTGTACGTGCCATACTGTGGTTGCCAGTTGAAGCTCATCATCCAGCAATGCAGATCACGATTGAATCCGAAATCCGGATAGGTCAGCCGGTGGCTGTTGAAATCATAACCGATGTTGCCAATACGGACCGACCATTTCGGGGCAATCTGCAAACTCCCGGTCATATACAACGAGTTGGCAATAACCCGGCCACCCACGACGCCGGTCCTCGAGTCCGGGGCGATCTGATAGGTGAAATTATGCCGGATGGCAAAATCGTTAAACAATTCAAAGAAATCTTCATCGGCCGATGTGACGCTGTTGTTTTTCTTCGGGGCGTCATCGTTGTCCTTGGTGAAAAAATCCTTGATTTGCTGACCCCGGATGGAGGTCGTAAAACTGAATCGCATGTCATCCACCCGGAGCGGGATCACGCCCAGAAATTTGTCGGCATATTCATTGACGCGACGACCGTTTATCTTTTTATAGGGGTCAAAACTGGCACTGAAATTCACCGAGGAAAGTTTGCCGATGCGGGCTCCGCTGGACGCCCGGATGGGGCTCCAATTCAGTGAGTCGGCAATAAAATTGTAAAAAGTACTCAGATTCAATTGCTCCAGGAGCTTTACTTTTTTAATGGTGGAATCCTGTTCCGACCATACTTTGGCTTCGAAGGTGTTGGCTATGTTGATGCCCATGCCGGCGCTGGGCCCGGATGAACTCGGGCGGTCGTACACGGAATTTTCAAAACGGTTGTAGTAAGTCCCGTTGATGTATTCGAAATAATCCAGATCCGCTTTGACGTAATCAGGGCTGGCACTGAAGGAAATACTAGGCTTCATCACATGGCGAATACCCCGGATTTTCCCCTTCCACCGGCTGCCGATCGTACCATAAAGAATGGTGTTCATGGTCATGTTGTAGTCGTAGAGACGCGTTGCCCGGAACTGATTGATGGTATCCCGGAATACCGTATTGGATGCCGAGTCGTAAGAATAATCGAGGTAGCTGAAATTCCAGTTTTCCCGGTAGTTGAAGCCAGTATTGAAGGTGAAGTATTTCAACAGTTTAAAATTGAGGTCTGAGGATACCGTATGGCGGATACCACGTCGTGCATCTTCAAATGTGGAGCGGTCAAACAACGTGCTGTCGGTTGCATCAAAACGGTTTTGCATGTTCGCATCGTATTTGAAGGAGATCCGCTCATAGAAATGTTCTTTCCCACCGACCTTCTTACTTTTAAACGGGTAGATACGGTTCATCTGAAAGTTCATGGTGGGTAAAGTTACGGTGATTGCACCCGTGGAAGAGTTCTGGGAGTGACCGGCATTGACACTCAGCGTATACGGCTTGCCAGGAAAAGAACGGAAAAAACTGACGTTGGAGCTTAAACTGTTTTGCAATTTGGACTGGGCATCGTTGTAATTTAGTTGTTGATAACTTCCGGTCTGGATGTTCACATTCCCGCTCAGTCGTTGAAAGGGATTGGCACGTTGATCCTGGGTATGGCTCCAGGTGATAGCAAATGATTTGGTGGACGCATAGGTGCCGTCGCTCAATTCCGATTGCCGGTTGGAAAATGCAAAATTGGCATTTCCGGAATATTTATAACGCTTCACATAATTGGTCGCTGCCGCCAAACCCCAACTGCCGCGGGTATAGATGTCGCCGGTTAGCTTGAGGTCAAAATGTTCACCCAAGGGTGTATAATAGCCGACATTCCGCAGGCCAAATCCCCACTGAGGGCTGAATTCATAATCCCGCGGAAAAATCAAACCTGCTTTTTGGGTTTCCTTGATCGGGAAAAAACCAAACGGTAGCCAGAATAATGGGACCCCCTCTACTTCCAAGGTCGAGGGCCCGACAATCACTTGTTTATTGGGCACGAGTTTTTGCTTCTTGGAACGGATGCCATAATGGGGTACAGGAGCATCGCAGGAGGTAATGATCGCGTCCTCATTGTAGATGATCTTATAATCGGAGGTGTCGCCAGGGATGGTGCCGGTGGCGTCGATGATCTTGGTCCGGTATCCTTTCAGGTACATGTCGTTGTAGACGGTACTGACCGCATAAATGATGCCTTTTTTTGTCTTAAAATTAAAGCGGATCGAGTCCGCGTCAAAGGCTTCGCCACCCTGTTCAAAATGTGGTTTGCCAATCACATTGCCAGCGGTATCGGTCTGCCCCATGGCCCGGGCAATATTGGTGGTCATGTCAAAGATGATCAAACCGGCCGTGAGGGTCATGTCCTGAAATTTGACTTCCGCATCCCCAAAGAGATAGGCCAGTTTGTTCCGGTTGTCAATTTCAGAGGAATCGGCCGATTTGTAAATCACCTCATCATCAATGGCATCCGGTGACCGCGGATAGTTTAGTTTGATGGAGTCGGTCAACGTCGTGTCGGCTGATATGTAATCTATGGCAGCAATCGGATCAGCATTACGGATAGGGCGTTGACCGCTTGCACTCCCGGTCAGCAGCCAAACGATGGAGAGTCCGATCCAAAGCTTCCAACTCAAATTCAACGACGATTTCTAGTCCAACGAATGGCACAGTCAATTTGATCCTAACAAGATGTTAAACCACTCTGATCTGCACCTGCATCCTGCGTGCAAAGATGCAAAGATGCACGGGAGTATCCAGCATTTGCCTTAACAAAGGATTATTTAGCCATATTCAAACCAACCGGTCGCGTTTGCTGTTACGCGTTACATGATAAAAAAGGTACAATTGTTGCAGATGGTCTAACAGTTGCAGTGATTGGTCGGGATGGCTAGCGGCAAAAGGATGCAAACCTGATTTATTTCATAACTTCGCCTTTGCCAGGGACGACCGATGTACCTGAAGGACTTTTTAAAGAATCACATGAAGTTTACCAAGGAAATACGGATTGGCGCATTGGCGATCATTGCCATCGCGCTCAGCATCTGGGGCTACAAGTTTTTACTGGGTAAAAATGTCCTGAAAAGCTCCAACGTATTCTACATAAAATACCATTATGTGGACGGCTTGCGTGAATCCAATCCGGTCCAGGTCAATGGATTTCAGGTTGGCACAGTACAGGCCCTGGACATTGATGAAAACAACCTGGATACGGTCATCGTCACGATTGACATGCGGAAGGACATCCCGGTTCCCAAAGGAACCGTGGCACGATTGATGTCTCCCAGCCCTTTGGGAACCCGGGTCATTGTTTTGGAATTTGCCGGCGAATGTTGTGCAAAAAGTGGTGACTATCTCAAAGGAGAAACGTACGGAATGGTCAAATCCCTGCTGAGTCCCGATGATCTCTCCGAATACATGAAGCGCTTGAAAGAAGGGGTAGGTTCCCTGGTAGATACCCTGAAAAGTTCTGCCACCGGTGGAGAAAATGATCCGCTGGCCAAGACCATGTCGGACATCATGGTGACCATGGAAAATCTCCGGCACATCACGGGTTCGCTCAATGTGATCCTGTCACGGTCCTCACAATCGCTGCAGGAATCTTTCAGTAACCTGGAATCCATAACCGGAAACATTGAAGCCAATAATGCACACATCACCGGATTGCTTAGCCGCATGGATACCATTTCGCAACAGTTACAGGAAGCCAACCTGGGTCAGACCGTTCAAACCATTTCAGGCAACCTGGGCCAGACAATGGATTCGCTACGCAACATGATCTCGACGGTGCAATCGACCATGTCATCGGCGGATGGTTTGTTAAAGGGGATCAATCGGGGAGAAGGCAGTTTAGGGCTATTGGCCCGTGATGATCAGGTCTATAGCGACCTCCAGCATTCGTTACACAACCTGGACCTGCTGTTACAGGACTTCCGTCTCAATCCTAAGCGCTATGTGAATGTGTCGGTGTTTGGTAAAAAACAAAAGATCTACGAAGTGCCTGCCAATGATCCGGCCTATTTAATTGACTCCACACAACATTAAGTCATCTCCTGAGTAGCGACCCGCTGGGCAAATAATTGGTCCAGGGCATTGCTCTCGGAACCATCCTCGCCAATCAGATCAGCAAGAGTCACCTTGTCCAAAACTTCATCCATCGTCAACTGGATGATTTTCCATAACGAACGGATTGAACAATCTACGGAACGGGTACAGAGCTTGATCGGACCGCGATGCTCTTTGCAATATTCCGGAGCAAACAATTCACTGCCCATATCCGTCAGGACATTCTTGATGAGGATCGATGTGGCGGGGAATGCCAATACATACCCTCCTTTTTGTCCGCGCGTACTGCGGATGTATCCGGCCAATCGCAGCATCCGTGTCACCTTGCCAGCGTATGGCTTGGACATGTTCTCGAGGGCACTTAATTGTGCGATGGTCAGTCCCTGATCATCGTCTGCGCGGGCAATGCGGAGCAGGATCCGGAGTCCGTATTCGTCTTGTTTGGTAATTTTCATTCGTCAGGTTCATTATAACATGTCCAATACCATCCTTGCTTCCTCGCTCATTTTACTCTTATCCCAGGGTGGGTCAAATACGACCCGTAAGTCTACATCCGTGACACCATCCACGGAAAGTACCTTTTCCTGAACTTGCAACGGTAGGGATTCGGCCACCGGGCACATGGGAGTAGTTAGTGTCATTTGCAGGTCAACTTTGCCGTTGTCATCGATATCCACCTGATAGATCAAACCCAACTCGTAGATATCTACGGGGATCTCCGGGTCGTAGACGGTCTTCAATGCCGTGATAATGGCTTCGACGATGGCTTCTTTGTTCATCTTCTATTTTTCGATGGCTGCAAGAGCCACTCCATACAGTTTCATTTGTTTGACCATACTGACCAGTCCATTGGCCCTGGTCGGCGACAGATGTTCTTTTAGCCCGATGCGGTCAATAAAATACAGATCAGCCTGGCCGATGGCTTCCGGTGGTTGGCCGGACAACACCCGGATGAGCAGGGCGATGATGCCCCGGGTGATAATCGCATCACTGTCCGCACTGAAACGAACTACGTCGCCATCCATTTCCGCATGAAGCCAAACCCGGGATTGACATCCTTTGATCAGATGGGCTTCGTCTTTATAGGTGTCGTTGATGAGGGGAAGGCTCTTGCCTAACTCAATGATGTACTCGTATTTCTCCATCCAATCGGAAAAAAATGCAAAATCGGCGATGATCTCCTCTTGTATTTCTTTGATGCTCATGCTTGACACGCTTTATTTCAACATCCGTACGGCTTTCCGGACACCCGTGATGAGACGGTCGACATCTTCCCGCGTATTGTACATACCAAAAGAAGCACGAACGGTCCCCGGTATGCCAAAGCGGTCCATCAACGGCTGAGTGCAATGGTGTCCGGTGCGGACAGCGATACCCAGTTGGTCGAGAATTGTTCCCATGTCGTAAGGATGAATGTCATCGACCAGGAAGGAGACGACACCGGCCTTTTCAGCCGCGGTCCCATAGATGCGTAACCCGTCGATTTCCAACAGGTTTCCAGTCGTATATTCGAGGAGGCGGGCTTCGTGTAGGGCTATGGCTTCGCGGCCGGCATCCATTACGAACTGTAAGGCTGCGCCCAGACCCACCGCCCCGGAAATATCAGGTGTACCCGCTTCGAATTTGTGGGGCAGTTCCGCGTAGGTGGTTTTTTCAAAGGTTACCTGCGCGATCATCTCACCGCCACCCTGGTAGGGAGGCAATTCTTCCAGCCATTTTTTCTTACCATATAGGATGCCAATGCCGGTGGGTCCGTACACCTTATGACCGGAAAAGGCATAAAAATCCACATCCAGCGCTTGCACGTCGATCGTCGTATGCGGGGCAGCCTGGGCGCCGTCCAGCAACACGGGAACACCCCGGTCATGAGCCAGTCGGATGATCTCTTCCACCGGATTGATGGTTCCCAGCGTATTCGATACATGGGCCACGGCGACCATCCGGGTGCGATCACCGAGTAATTTTCGGTAGGCATCCAGATCCAGTTCACCATTGTCAAGAACAGGAACCACACGGATTTGGGCGCCGGTCGCTTCGGCAATCAATTGCCAGGGAACGATGTTGCTGTGATGTTCAAGCCCTGATAGGAGAATTTCATTTCCGTGCTGCAGGTATTTTCTTCCGTAGCTGGCAGCAACCAGGTTGATGGCTTCGGTGGTGCCCCGCACAAAAAGGACCTCTTCGTCGTGAGCTGCATTCAAAAACCGGCGGGCGATGCGCCGGCCCTGTTCATAGGCTTCCGTGGCCTCCTGACTCAGGGTGTACACGCCACGATGGACATTGGCATGCGTGTAACGGTAGTAATGATCCAGGGCTTCCAGGACCATTTGTGGTTTTTGGCTGGAAGCGGCGCTATCCAGAAACACCAGCGGCTTCCCGTTCATCGTTGTCTGCAGCAACGGAAATTGTTGTCGCAAGACCTCGACCGGATAGTCCAGAAGGGATGGTAAAGGCTGCATGGTTATCTATTTAACTCGTTATAATCGTTTGCGATACGGCATTCAGTTTGATGGCAATGAGTTCCAGAGCATAGTTAGCCATTTCCTCCAGATGCATATTACGGATCACCTCTCCCAGAAATGCCTGTTGTAAAAGCAATCTGGCCTGGGGAGCAGGAATGCCCCGGCTCATAAGATAAAATACAGAAGTTTCGTCCAAATGGCCAATGGTTGCGCCGTGACTGCATTTAACATCGTCGGCATAGATCTCCAATTGCGGTTTGGCATCCATCACGGCACCGGAAGAGAGCACCAGGCTGCTATTTTGCTGGAAAGCGTTGGTCTTTTGGGCATCTTGCCGGACCAACACCTTTCCGTTAAATACACCACGGGCACGATCGGACAGGATGCCTTTGTACAATTCATTGGACTGGCAGTGTGGCATCGCATGATCGATGAAGGTTTGGTTGTCCATATGTTGCTCACCATTCGCGAGGTAAGTGCCGTAAAAATGGGTCTCGGTATTGCTTTCAGCCAATTCGACACTCAGGTTATTGCGAATGATTCGTCCCCCCAGATCAACCACGTACGAATTGTATACGCTATCCCGGGTTTGGTTGACCAGGGTATTGTGGATTTGGTAGGTTTCCAGATTTTGTTGTTGCATCCGGTAATGATGCACCTGGGCGTTGGCTTCCAGATCCACCCATGCCGCGGCATTGGTAAAACAAGTTCCTGCTCCGGCCAGGGCGCGGTGATCTTCGATAAGGGTGACCGTGCTACTTCGCTCGGCATGGAGGAAAATTTGGGGATGGCTGAAGTGGGGTTGATCCTCCGACGTATTAAAATAGATGAAATGCAATGGCTTGTCCACCGCTATGTTCCTGCCTACCCTTAAATACAAGCCACTTTGAGCGAATGCCAGGTTCATGGGTAGAAAAGCGTTTTGGCCGGTGCCACCTGGCCGGGCCGTTTGGGATTCAATCCATTTCCTGACTGCCGGGTCCTCCATCGCCTGATGGACAGGTTGGAGGATCAAGCCTTCGGGTACCCGATCCAGGTCGGAAAGGGATTGGTCCCAGACACCGTTGACAAAGACCATGCGTGTGGTTTCGAGACCGGGGATCTGACAATTGGCTAATTCGGCTGCCGATACCGACGACAGGCTTCCATTCCTAAACGGAGTAATCAGGATCCGGTTGACGCTGGTATATTTCCAATCTTCATCGCGACGCGTCGGGAAGTCCATGGACTGGAGCCTGGCAAAGGCGTTTCGACGGAACCCTGCGTGTGGATGATCGGTACCTTGCTGGTGGTCGGTTAGTGTTTGCTGGAAGTTTTCTTCCAGCCACTCCCGCGTGCTTGCTTGCTTATCTTGCAGAACGATTGACATGTTTGCTGTTCGGTTTTCGAATTTGTTATTGAGCCAGTGCGGCTTCCGCCTCGGCTTTGATCCAGTCATATCCCTGGTCTTCCAGTTGTAAGGCCAGGTCTTTGTTTCCGGATTTGACGATTCGTCCCTGGTACAGCACATGGACGTAATCGGGTACGATGTAGTTCAACAGGCGCTGGTAATGCGTCACGATGATGAACGAGCGGTCCGGACTGCGCAGTTGGTTGACTGCATCCGATACGATCTTCAAGGCATCGATATCCAAACCACTGTCGGTTTCATCCAGGATGGCCAGTTTGGGTTCCAGCAATGCCATTTGCAGCATTTCGTTGCGCTTCTTTTCGCCCCCGGAGAATCCCTCATTGAGCGACCGCTTGAGGAACGATTCGTCCATTCCGAGCAGCTTGGTTTTCTCACGCAGCAGTTTGAGCATTTCCATGGGATTGAGTTCGGCTTCTCCACGGGCGGTACGTTGTGCGTTGATGGCACTCTTGAGGAAGTTCATGGTGCTGACACCAGGGATTTCAACCGGATATTGGAAGGCCAGGAAGATACCGGCATGCGCACGTTCATCGACGTCCATGTCCAGCAGATCCTGCTGATTGAATTGAACCGTACCACTTGTCACTTCGTATTCCTCGCGACCGGCCAGAACATTGGCCAGGGTGCTCTTCCCCGATCCGTTGGGCCCCATGATGGCATGTACCTCACCGGGTTTTACATCAAGGTTGATCCCCCGCAAGATCTGTTGATCTTCTACCGATACTTGTAAGTCTTTGATATGTAGCATGATGCCTATTGAAGATTTTATGTATGTATAAAATTTGATTTCGTTTATCCGACGCTGCCTTCAAGACTGATG
Source organism: Saprospiraceae bacterium (assembly GCA_020436785.1). GTDB lineage: Bacteria > Bacteroidota > Bacteroidia > Chitinophagales > Saprospiraceae > JAGQXC01. The sequence goes on from JAGQXC010000111.1 coordinate 10,544, forward strand.
GCCAGAAGTTTTTGTGCCTCCACGGCAAACTCCATCGGTAATTCGTTGAAAACTTCCTTGCAATAACCGTTAACGATCATGTTGATGGCGTCTTCTTCACTCAACCCGCGTTGTTGCAGGTAGAAGAGCTGGTCTTCGCCGATCTTGGAAGTCGTGGCTTCGTGTTCCACCCGGGCGGAATTGTTCTCGATCTCCAGGTAAGGGAAGGTGTGTGCTCCGCAGCGGTCACCCATGAGCAGGGAGTCACACTGGGAAAAATTATGGGCATTATCGGCCTTACGCCCTACTTTGACCAGACCGCGGTAAGAGTTGTTGCTGCGGCCGGCAGAGATTCCCTTGGAGATGATGGTGCTGCGGGTGTTTTTACCGATATGTGTCATCTTGGTTCCGGTATCAGCCTGTTGGAAGTTGTTGGTCACCGCTACCGAGTAGAATTCACCGATGGAGTAGTCTCCACGCAGGATGCAACTCGGATATTTCCAGGTGATGGACGATCCGGTTTCGACCTGGGTCCAGGATATTTTAGAATACGCGCCGGCGCACAATCCCCGTTTAGTCACAAAGTTGTAGATACCCCCTTTGCCTTCTTTATCACCCGGATACCAGTTTTGCACAGTAGAATATTTGATTTCGGCATGGTCGAGGGCAATCAGTTCGACCACGGCCGCGTGTAACTGGTTTTCGTCGCGCATGGGTGCGGTGCAACCTTCCAGGTAGCTCACGTAGGATCCTTCTTCGGCAATGATCAGCGTGCGTTCAAATTGGCCGGTATTGGCGGTGTTGATACGGAAATAGGTGGAAAGTTCCATCGGGCAACGTACCCCTTTGGGTATATAGACAAATGAGCCATCGCTGAATACGGCGGCATTGAGGGCGGCGAAATAGTTGTCGTGATTGGGTACCACGCTGCCCAGGTATTTTTTTACCAGGTCAGGGTGGTCCTGGACGGCTTCACTAAAAGAACAAAAGATAATACCCAATTCGGCCAGTTTTTCTTTGTAAGTCGTCTTGACGGATACCGAATCAAGAACGGCATCGACAGCTACTCCGGCCAGAATCTTCTGTTCTTCCAGGGGAATGCCCAGTCGCTCAAAGGTGCGGACCAATTCCGGATCTGCTTCATCGAGGCTGTTGAGCACCGGCTTTTTCCGGGGAGCGGCATAATAAATGATGTCCTGATAGTCGATGGCCGGATAGTCCACCTTCGGCCAGTGGGGCTCGGTCATTTCCTGCCATTTACGGAAGGCTTCCAGGCGCCATTCGGTGAGGAAGGGAGGCTCATTCTTTTTGGCAGAGATCTGCCGGACCACGTCTTCGTTCAGACCTTTCGGTAAGGTTTCGGTATCTATTTCGCTGGAGAACCCATACTTGTAGTCGCTTTGGGTATGCTGTTCCAGCGTTTGCATGGAGTCGCTCATTCTCGAGTTTTATGTACTTAGACTAATTCTAAACAACAAATATCGTTTATTTATACAAATCAGTATGAATTAAGTTCCAGAAATTAATGACTTGTTGTACTAATTCATGTTTTCAGTTCAGGGTGTTTATTAATGTGCTTCCAGTTCTTAACCCCACCATTCAACACTCACCATTCAACATGTAGCACTCACCATTCAACATTCAACACTCACCATTCAACATTTCGTAAGGGTTATACCTTAATATAAGGGGACAACTTCTGCATTTGGCCCATTTCCTTCCAGATCACATTCACCGCGACCTCCCATTTTAATCCGGAGACGCCAGGGCGCCCGCCAATGCAACGATAGACGGCTCCGGGATAACTGATTTCCAATTTTTCATGGACCTGTGGATTGATGGTGAGGAGGTCGCGGATTGCCAGCCGGATGGTGTGGCCATCCCTGGGGAAATAAAGCTCGACGCGGTCGGAATACAGGCAGACGTCGGCCCGGCCCAACAGGGTAAAGTCTGCATCCGGACGGCTGCCATAGACCAAAGAATTTTCATCCCGGAATAACCAGCCCGGGTCACCGGAAATGAGATGTTGCCGGACAATGACGGCCAACCTACCCTCCTGCCACCGGTACCAGTCACGAATGTTGTCAAAATATAGCTGGTCACCATGTTTCAATTGAAAAAAGCCATAGGGGTCAATGTGCAGATGATGTGAACAGGAGGTGCACCAGAATTCATTTCCTCTGACATCAAACGAATCGATGGCTGCACATGCCGGACAGAGAAACAAGGTATGGTTGATGTGTTCTGCACGACGGCGGGAGCGGATCGGATGCCGGTGAACGCGTTGGTAATCGACTTCATCGTGTTGCAGTGCGCTGACAATCCGCCGGTGGATGGCAGCCGGATCCATATGTCGGATTTCCTCCCGGTCCAGGAGGAGTTGGTATTCGATTTCAAGATGGGTACGGCGAACTTTTTTTGACCAGCGGGGATTAAAAAGGTTCATTCCACGGCTAACAGAACCAATCACCGGTACCTGAAGCATTTTCACCAGTTTACCGATGGACGGGTCGATGGGCAGGGTGGTGCCATCCCAGTTGCGCACCGCCTCGGGAAAGAGGCCTACATTATCCCCCTGGCGAATCACCCCGGCAATCGCCCGGACCGCCCGCGTGTCCCGGACATTCTTCTGAATGGGAATTGCCCCCAGCCTGGGTAGGAAAAATCGGGTTAACCGGGTTTTAAAGGCGGCATCCGACGAAACAAAATGGGTGAATCGGGGCAACAAATGCCCGATGAGGAAGGGATCCCAATAGCCGACATGGTTACTCAGCAATAGGTACGGAGATTTCTGGTTTCTTACCTCCCTGGGCATGATCTTCCGGATGCGGTAAAACCAAACGAAGACTGTAAACACCAGATAGGTCAGTAGCCTGACAGGATGACTGGTGGGAAATAATAATGGCTTTTCCTGACCCATATTGCAAGGTTAGCTAAAAATGAGTTCTCCTCGAATAGTAGTGGGTAGAGCGGCACGTTTTATCAGGAGGAAGGCAATCGTTCTTTGCCTATTTGATAACGGGGTTTTCAGAATCGTCCGGTGCGGTTTAGAGCCGGGCGAGTGAATTTTCCAGTTCCAGAATGGCCGTCCTGGCACCTTCGGAGTCGATCAACTTTAATTCGTCAATGATCCGTGCCACGGTTTCCGCTGAATATTGGTTTCCTTCGTTTGGAAACAAACGCTCTCGGGGCGCCAATGAAAAGAATAATCGATCTGACCAGTCATTGCGCTGATAATCAATGACCAGGTGAATCCGGTCGGACATGCCTTCGTTGGAAACCGAATGGAGATAATTCACATTGGTATACCAACATTGACCTTCCTGCATTTCCAGTACGGTTCCATCAAGGACGAATCGCACATAAGGATTGGTGAAAATGGGAACATGGATCCTGAAAGTGCCGTTTTCATAGCCCAGATTGTAATCTTTGTGTGGTTTGATGCAAGCTTGTTGACCGAGTCGCAGGAGCCGTGCAGAGGTTATCGGGCATTCAAAATGGTGGATGACTTCCCCGAGGTAAGAACCGTTTTTCAGGAGGCCGGTAGGAATCAGGTTAGGTTCATTTAGGGCAATAATATTTTCCTCTTTCCCGTCCGCCGAATACAATGCCAGCGATTTCCATTCGCCGGAATATCCGTCCTGGTTAAAGTGCGGAATCCACGATTTCTGTAAGATGCCGGTCACTTCGGCCTGGAGCTTTTCAACTTCAAACTGAAACGGAAATTTTAAAAATTTTATGGTATGCGCAGAATTCATGCTTTAAAGGCAAATTGCGACCGTGAAATGTACGAATTGTTTGGAGTGCTCTTGCAATTTAGATGGGCAGTACTCCCTTTCATGAACTAATTTTTTACGGTTTCAGAAAGATTTCTCCAGGTCGTGGCTTTGGTGAAATCCCATTTTAATCCGAAAAAAGGCCTCAGGAAATTTATTCGCCTGATGAGGAATTCATAGATCAGGTAACACACTGTAAAGGTGAAGAGGATGATCGCGATGAATTTCACAAAAACCGGCAACTCCAATGGTAAAATGAACATAGACCCGGTATACAAAACAAACATGTGAATGATGTAGACGGGATAGGCGGCTTGTGAAAGATAGCTTAACAGTGGTCCCGGCTTATTCAAATGTTTGTACCCAAATCCAAAAACCGCAAATATCCAGCAATTGGATTCAATGGCCATCAGATAACCCGGGGACCTCAGTTCAAACACCATCCAGCGGATCACATACCATCCGATGGCCAGGCCGAGGTATAGCCACCTCCATTTCATCACCGTCTGCCAAAACGTTTTACCGCTGTATACCAACAGGAAACCAAAAAAGAAGGCCAGAATCCCCAGGAAAAAGCCATGCCATGTCTGCGCATACAGTTCAAAGGTCTGAGGCTTTACAGTTAACGTTTCGATCACGAAAAATATCGAAATGGATAAAGGCCCCATTGGGTTGCTCATAAATTTCGCTAAGCCGCTCTTCCATCTCCACCCCTCGACTTTTTTCAGATAAAAGAAAACTGGGAGGAGCAAAAACACATAGGCAAATATATTCCCCAGGAACCATAAATGCGCCGGGTGAGCATAATAGCCCATGGTAAGATCGTAATGTTTCTGGAAGACCAGGAAGTGCAAGGGGACAATGGCAATCATTCCAAAGAGGAATGGCAGGAGAATTCGTCTGCTCCGCTCCCAAAGCAACGCTTTCCAGGTTCGTTTCCGGATGGCAAAATAGACGCCCATTCCGGATACGTAAAACAGCAGAGGAATCCTCCAAACATTCAGCATAGTCATCGGTTTCCACAAAACCTCCATCGGTTCTGGGCTCCGGATAAATCCGATAAACATGGCCCAGGGTTGGAAAATGATCGCAATGTGGTAGATCAGGAGAAGTCCGATCGCGATCACCCGCAGCCAGTCAATATCGTGTCTTCTTTCCGTTGTCATTGGATTACTTGTTAAATGGTTTTGTTATTGAAGCATCATGGCGATGACCGGACGGGTCTTTTCGAGCTGCTTGAGGTCCAGCTGCAAACCCATTGGCTCCAACTGTTGTTGCATCATTTTATAGACAGGTTGGATTTCGGAAAATGGTCCCAGGACGGTTTCCCTGGGGGTGGCTCCGAAATTATTCTTCAGCGTTTTGTCCGCATGGGCATCGATCAGCATCTGCACAATTTCCGGCCGGCAAAAAAAGGCGGCCGCGTGCAACGGCGTCGAGCCATCATTATTGGTAATGGTTAAATCGGCGCCGGCATCAATCAGGATCCTGGCGATCTCTGTTTTACCAAAGGTAGCGGCAGTGATTAAAGCCGTAGAACCACTGAAGGGCTCTTTTGCGTTGATATCGGTACCAGCTTCCAGGTGCTGCCGGACGATGGCAAGATTATCCGTGATCACGGCCGTATTTAAATCCATTTCGAGTTTGTTTGCCGTGGTTAAGTGGTTGCTGTCTTTGGTTTGACCGCAAGCAGTCCACAGAATCGTCGCCAAAATCAGGCTTAGCACGACCTTAAGGGGGTTGTTTTGAAGTGTTTTCATAATCTTTGTTTAATGATTTGATTTATTAATTAATGATCCCTACAAAGATCGGTCGGAGTGACAGGCAGCACTTATAGCCCATGCAGCGATAAGCATAACATTTGACGCTTGCCTATAACTTATGGCGCAGACCTGTAAACTATGGCGCAGGTGGATGTTGCTCCGGGGGTAGGGTAGGCCCTGCAAGGGTGCCTCTCAGGAAAGATTTGCACAACCTGGCCGAAGGCATAAAAACCATGTCAGACAATACCATCAATAAAGAGGATTTTTTAAATCAGGCAACGGCGGTAGTGGTGGAAAATGTGGCGGATGATCAGTTTGGTGTGTCCGAGCTGGCTGATGCCTTGAATGTTAGCCGCTCCACCTTGCTGAGGAAGATTAGAAGCGCCACCAATCAGTCGGCCAGTCAGTTTATCCGTCAGGTTCGCCTCGAGATTGCGATGGACCTGCTGAACGATACCTCCGCCACGGTATCGGAAA
>JAGQXC010000112.1 GCA_020436785.1 Saprospiraceae bacterium
GCTCCGGAAATACCAATAGCAACGTAAAGATTAGGGCGAATAGCCAATCCGGTCTGACCGACATGCTCATGATGTGGTCGCCACCCGGAATCGGCTACCGGACGCGAACAGGCGGTAGCGGCCTGCAATTCAGATGCCAGGTCTTCGATGATGCCCCAATGCTCAGGGCCTTTCATTCCTCTTCCTGCCGAAACGACTCGTTCGGCTTCAGGCAAGGGCACCGAGCCTTCCACCCGCTCTACTTGCTTAACCCTTACGCGGCCCGGAGATAGCCCTAAGGCCTTTGCTTCCACCTGGATGGATACAGACCTGGAACCAACCGGAATGGAATTCGGCATGACGGAGATGACTTTAACCGGGCTTTTGATTCCGACGGTAGCCACCGCCTTTCCCGAAAAAACATTTTTATCTACTGAAAATTGATTACCTGTTTCCGGTAACGCTTTGGCTCCGGTCACTAATCCCGCCTTCAGCCGCACGGACAATCCTCCCGCGATTTGTTTTCCGGTTGACGTGTGCGACATGATCACCAAATCAGCTTCTTCCGCTTGCGCCACTTTCGTAATCGCTTCGATGTAAAGCTGACTGTCCATGTCTTTTAAGGACTCATCAGTGATGTGGATGACATCAGGCACTCCGTAGGTGGCCAGAGGACTCAGGTCAGCTGCCGGCCCCAGCACCAGAACCTTGACTTTACCTCCGGTTTGCTCCGCCACTGTACGTCCATAAGTAATTGCTTCAAAAGCTACTTTCTTAAAGGTACCGTGTGAATGTTCGGCCAGGACAATGCAATTCATAAGATTTTGGATAAGGCGATTAATTAAATAACTTTTGCTTCTTCGTGGAGCAGACGCACCAATTCGTCCATCTGTTCGGGATCAACCAGGTGCACACCGGACTTGGCCGGCGGTAATGAAAATTTTTCAACTTCCACCAACTGCTCATATGGTTCGGCGGCTAAGACATCCAAAGGCTTGGATTTGGCCATCATAATTCCTCGCATATTGGGTATTCGTTGTTCTGCCAACCCTTTGGCTGCGCTCATCACAAAAGGCGTATCCACTTCCAGTACCTCTTCCCCTCCCTCAATGTCACGGTGGATGGTTGCGGTGTTTCCTTGCATCACCAATTTGCTGCCATAGGAAATGAAAGGCAGTTGCAGGTATTCCGCAAGCATCGATCCGACCTCTGAGCCATTGTAATCAATGGTTTCCTTCCCTAAGAAAATCAGGTCAAACTGCTGCGCTTTGGCATATTGGGCAATTTGGGCACTCACCAACCCGGAAGATGCCGGAGATGCATCAATTCGCACCGCCCGATCGGCGCCAATGGCCAGACCTTTGCGCAAAATGGCATCTACATCCGCACCACCAACGGTGATGATGGTTACTTCTCCTCCTGACTGTTCTTTGATCTCCAGCGCCCGAACCAGCGCATACCATTCGTCATAGGGATTCATGATAAAATTCACCCCATCGGTCACAAAGGATTTCCCATCGGCTGAAAACGCAATCTTTGCCGTGGTCTCCGGGGTTTTACTAACACAAACAAGTATCTTCATGGTGTTTATTTCTAATTGCAAGATCGCAAATATAATGCTATAACTCCATATCAGCAGTCAATGTTGACTCAAGGTCAAAAAATCAAAAGAATATGTCCGCACCTCGCCTGGAACAGCTTTTAATCCTGCTTAAGGAGCAATCGGAAGATCCATTTATCCTATTCGCTATAGCCAAAGAATACGAACAACTCGGTCAGGTTAATGAGGCTATTCGCTATTACGAGGAAGTGCTTAACGCCAGTGAAGAATACCTGGGAGCCTATTACCACTGGGGGCAATTATTGGCCGAACAGGGAGATCAGGTGAAGGCATTGGAAATCTTTGATAAGGGCATATTCATGGCCAGGAAAGTGGGCGATCAACACGCGCTGAGTGAACTTCTGAATGCCAGGATCAATAGTGAATTGGAACTCTAGTGGAGTACTTTTTCCGGGAAGGAACCCGTAAATACCGGTGTGGCTGGTCCCCACAACCAAACCTCAGTAAATGTGGCATGCTGCTCCCGGAACCGGATCTCCAAAGATCCGCCGGGTACATCAACCGGAATAGATTGTTCTCCCCGATACTTATTTTTCAATGCCAGGGCGATGGAGCTTGCCGTGGCACCTGTTCCACAAGATAAAGTCATGTCTTCCACGCCCCGTTCATACGTTTTGACTCGCAGCCGGCCATCCGCCCATTGGACAAAGTTTACATTTATGCCCTGCGGAAATTCCGGCCTATTTCGAATAGCCCTGCCCTCCTGCACCACATCAATAGTAGTTAATTCATCCGTAAACCTGATGAAATGCGGGGACCCGGTATCAATTAGATACGTTTCTAAAGTCGAGGACTGAATCAGCGGATCGGCCATATGAATACCGATCCAATCCCGCTCATCCTGACTGAATGCATGGATCCCATCAGCAGCTAAAAACTGATGCCGGGTAAAAGCAACGCCCAATGTACGGGCGAAATGTACGGCGCACCGGGAACCATTCCCACACAAGGTCCCTACCCCACCATCGGCATTAAAATAAATCATTTGAAAGTCAGCCTCTCCGGTCGATTGGATCAGGATCAATCCATCTGCACCGATCCCAAAATGGCGATCACACATCCGGGCTACCAGGGATCGGTTATCCGGTTGAATCCAATGATGAACGGTTTGGTCCACCATAATGAAATCATTGCCGGTGCCATGGTATTTGGTAAATGGAATACTCATCGGGGTTCAATTTGAACGCTGGTGGTATCCCTGACCGGTTGGACACCCAATTCTTCATTACGATGCCGGCTCCAGAGCATCAGGATCAGCATGAGTACGATCAAAGTTGCCGAAATGATGGAAAAACGCCATCCGAAGATGTTTCCCAGGTAAGCTTGGTCATTCGCTTCCATTTCGTTCAACCGATCGTTCCAGTTTTTCATGTACTTTTAGCGCTATTAACAAGGAGTGCGGCAGATTGATTTCTACAGAACAAGCCGGCGACTTTTTGCGTTAAAAATGATTTAAAAGGTTAAAGAGGCCTTTTGTTTGCGGTCCAAAGCCTTTATTTTTAATAATTGGACCACATTTTGTCCCAAAATTAGCGTTTAATTACCATTCTGAGGAGGGTTTTAGGCCTTCTGCACTATGAATTGATAACATCCGAACTCCAGTTGCTTATGAAAAATACCATGCAACTTATGCTAGCGGCCCTGCTGGGTGCATTGATTGGCATCGCCATTTACAGCAATTTTATTGCAAAACCTCAGCAAGTTGTCGTTAAAGAATCCGCTCAGCCCAGCATCAATCAGGTCGGCATCAATGATCTGCTCTTTTCCGGCGCTGTCCAACGAAATTTTCGTGCCAGCACTCCCAACGATTTTACTGCGGCGGCAAATTATTCCCTGCCGGCCGTGGTCTCAATCAAAGCCATCCAGCAAACCAATGATCGTTGGGGCAGTCTGTCCCGCTCTTCCGGTTCGGGCGTTATAGTCTCGGCGGATGGCTACATCGTGACCAACAATCACGTCATCGAAAATGCCAAAGAGATCACCATCACCTTGAACGACAACCGGCAATACGATGCCAATGTCATCGGTGTGGATCCGACCACCGACCTGGCACTGGTTAAGGTAATGGAAAACGATCTGCCTTTTCTCACCTTCGGCAACTCGGATTCACTGCAGATTGGCGAATGGGTCATGGCAGTTGGTAACCCACTCGGTTTGCAATCCACGGTAACTGCCGGTATTGTGAGCGCCAAGGGACGGGATTTGAATCTTATCTCGGACCAATACCGCATTGAAGCATTTATCCAAACCGATGCCGCTGTCAATCCGGGAAATTCGGGTGGAGCACTCATCAACACCAATGGTGAGTTAATTGGCATCAATACCGCCATCGTCACCTTAAGTGGAAAATATGAAGGGTATTCTTTTGCCATACCCGGTATTCTGGCGCAGAAAGTGATCAGCGATCTCCGTGAATATGGTGTCGTACAGCGAGGGCTGCTCGGGGTTCAGATCCGCAATGTGGATATGGGACTCGCCCAGGACCTTAATTTCCGTCGGGTAACCGATCTGGCCGAGAACCTCGGCCTGGAAAATGCGGAAGGGGTATTCATCTATGGCGTCAATCCAAAGAGTGGTGCTGAAGAAGCAGGCCTGGTCTCGGGTGACGTGATCATTGCGGTGAATGGTGTACATACGCCTACCATTTCCGTACTTCAGGATCAGATCGGACGGATGCGACCCGGTGATGTGGTGGAAGTCGAATACATGCACGACCGCAAAAAAGTCACCGGCAATATCCTGCTCAAAAATATGAATGCCCGGGTGGTAAATAATACCCTGGTGGAAAACTCCATCCTGGATGACATGGGGATCGAAGTAAAAAATCTATCGGATTCCGAAATGCGCCGGCTGGGCAAAGAAGGGGTTCGGGTCACCGACATCAAAGAGGGCTCTCCCATCGACCGGGCAAATATGCAAAAGGAATACGTCATCACACACGTCAACAAAGCCAAAGTGGCCAGCGTTGATGATTTGAAAATGGCCCTGCAAAATGCCGATGGCCTGATCACCATTGATGGCTTTTATGAATATGCCAAAGGAGATTATGCTTACGAGATCTGGAAAAAATAGCCTCTGAAGCATTCAGGGTCAACGAAAATTAGAAAAGGCAGCCAGGGATCAAATGGCTGCCTTTTTTTTATTTGGACCAAGTCACAGCCATCAGTTCCACCCAAAGGGTTGGACCAGATTCGGATTAAGGATGGTTTCACTGAACGGGACCGGCCGGTAATAATCCCGGGGTTCCGTAAATTTGCGATCCAGCTTTTGCGTCACGATTTGGCCACCTTGCTCTCCATTTTCAAGAAAAACAGTGACATCCTGATCAATCAGGCCTGCTTTGTAATAGACCAGTTTTACACCCAACTCATTGGTTTCCTTTTGCTCCCCGTCCGGAATGGAAGCGGATTGTGGGATTAAAATGATATCCGGAATGCCGTCACCCGTCAGGTCGTATTTCCCTAATCCGGGAAAATACATCCCTACCGGTTTCACCTCCAGCAACTTACCGGCATGCCAACGCATCAAATCATCAAAGCGCCTTCCTTCCAGGGCCATTTCAATTCGTCTCTCCCGGCGAATTTCAAGAATCACACCACGATTGGCTCCCGTTACGTCGGGGAATTTGGCCATCAAAAGGGCATCCGGGTCACTATTTGCCAATGCCATATCCAGATGTGCCATACCCACCCGGTCACGCAATACATTGACGGTGTTGTCCAGATCAGCTTGCGTGAGCGATCCCAATTCCGCGCTGGCCTCGGCATAGGTGAGCAAGGCTTCGGCATAGCGCAATACCGGCAGGTCCACACTCTCGTAGTCGGCTTGCTCCACCGAATTGACATACCCTTTGATCTGGGCGTATCCTGTGAAATTTTTGTTCAATTCCTGGATATTCGGCGTGCTCTGACGATCCGCATAGTTGATCCAACCCGGATAAGCAAGGGTTTGCGCCATGCGTGGGTCGCGGTTTTTAAACTCATCGACGTACTGTAATTTCTCGTATCCGGCATGATCCGTAAATCTGGATCCATCTTCCATCAAATAACTTTGGATGAGATCTCTCGACGGGCTTTGTTCGTAGTCCTGAATTTCGTACCGGTAACCGGCATTCCGGTTTTTTGAAAAATCATAGATATTCGCCAGGATAACTTCCGGATTTCCTTCCAGGTCTCCTTGTACAAAAAGCTGGTAGTAGTCTTCTTCCGGATTCCCGGTAGAGTAAATGGAATAAATGCCCGAATCCATAATCCGTTTGGCTGCGTCGCGGGCAATTGTCAAAAATTCATTGGCGGTATTGGCCAGATTGAGCTCCGGGTGATACTTCCGGAAAGTGCCTTCATGCAA
>JAGQXC010000630.1 GCA_020436785.1 Saprospiraceae bacterium
AATACCTTCCGGGGAGATCCCGGATTATTGGAAAAGGAGATCCAAAAAATTCTGGGGGTTACGAAAGAAGACATCATGCGGGTCTATGAGACCTACATTAAAAACAAACCGTACATCGCCACCAGCTTTGTGCCAAAGGGACAATTGAATCTCGCTCTTGCTAATTCGGTCACCGCGGAAGTGGTGGAAGAACCGATTGTCGAAGGAGCTGAAAACGCTCCCATGGCGGAAGATGAAGTGGCGTTTGACAAAACTCCATCCAAAATCGATCGTTCCATAGAACCGGAGTTAGGCAATGCACCGGACTTTTCAGTGCCTCATATTTGGAACGATAAATTGACGAATGGCCTGCAGGTCTTCGGCATTGAGAATACCGAACTTCCGTTGGTTGAATTCAGCCTTCGCATCAAAGGAGGTATGTTGCTGGATGATCCGCAGAAAATCGGCGTTGCCAACCTGATGACCGATATCATGATGGAGGGCACCAAGAATAAAACACCGGAAGAACTTCAGGATGCCATTGGACTCCTGGGATCCAACATCAGTATGTATACCAATCCGGAATTCATTGAAGTGTCCGGAAATACCCTGACCCGGAATTTTGACAAGACCATGGCGCTGGTCACCGAGATCCTGATGGAACCGCGTTGGGATGAAAAAGAATTTGACCGGGTAAAACAAAAGACCATTACGGACATTCAGCAACGTGGGGCTCAACCAAACGCCATTGCAGCTAATGTCTTCAACAAATTGATTTACGGCCCGGAACATATTTTATCCAACCCCTCGATGGGAACCGAATCCTCGGTGGCTTCCATCACCATCGACGATCTGAAAGCGTATTATGAACAATATTTTGCTCCGAACATTTCTACGTTGCACATCGCCGGTTCGGTGACCGAAGATCAGGTTAAACAGGCCTTGTCTTCCCTGGTGAGCCAGTGGAAAGAAAAGGAGGTGACCATTCCAACCTACACTGCGCAGGCATCCCCCGATCATCCCGGACTTTATTTCGTAGACATTCCCAGTGCCAAACAATCGGTCATTTCCGTGGGTAAACTAGCCATGAAAGGCAGCAACGAAGACTATTTTGCTGCCAATCTGGTCAACTATAAGCTGGGAGGAAGCTTCAATAGTCAGTTAAACATGACCCTGCGTGAGGAAAAAGGCTATACGTATGGTGCTCGTTCCAATTTTGCCCGTCGGATTAACGAAGGTGCTTTCATCGCCAACAGCAGCGTACGCAGCAACGTGACTAAAGAATCGGTGGATATTTTTAAAGACATCATTGAAAATTATGGACAAAACTTCACCGAAGAAGATCTCGATAAGACCAAGCAGACCTTTACCAAGAGCAACGCACGTGCCTTCGAAACCCTCGCCCAAAAAATGAATATGCTGGAGAACATCAGTACCTTTGACCTGCCCTCGGATTATGTCGTCCGTGAACAGGAAAAAATGAAAGGACTGACCCTCTCCCAGGCTAAAGATCTGATTAATAAATACATCAATCCCGGTCAGTTGATATACGTGATCGTGGGAGATGCGGCAACCCAGATGCACCGGTTGAAGGACTGTGGATTGGGCACTCC
>JAGQXC010000631.1 GCA_020436785.1 Saprospiraceae bacterium
AAAATTAGAAATGATCAATACATAGAAGTGGGTCATTGCGATGGAGGTAGAATAACTACACTGGATACTGGGTATCTGTGCACAACTACTAGTGAAGACTATACCACTTGGTGGTATAAGATATACGATGCGGAAGATCATCTAGTTTCAGAGTTGGCCCTGGAATCATGTACGAAAATTGGTTATGATGCGAATTTTATTTATTTCAAATGTCATGGCCGCGTTTATTTGACATATGACCGTGCTAACTTTCAGTTGAACGAGATTCCCTTAGGTAATTCTAATATCTTTAATTACTTGGTTATAAATGATAACAATGGGTGTTTTAGCGGTGATGCCGGGTTGATCTTTTGGGATTTTGTCCAGCAAAAAGTGCTAACGCACATCAATTCAAGATTTAGAGGATGGTGTTTTGATGAAGTGTATTCTTTTGGCTTAACTGCTCGGATGGCCAAGATTTCTAAATTCATTTTCTTAAAAGATTATAGAGATTATTACTTGGTTGAGAGTGAATACCACAGTCCCTCCCAGACAAATTTGCTCGGTATGGGCCTCTTTCTTGATGGCGATCTTCTTTATTACGTTTCAGGTTTAAATCCTGAAAAGAAGATGGTACTTGGCGTTATGGATTTAACTACCAATGAGTGCATCGATGAAGTGAAGATTGAGGTTGAGCCTGAGACATATATTTTAGGTCTATTTATGTGTCATGACCTGATTTGTGTCCTGACGAATAAACAGTATGTATTGGAGTATCAATTGGTGAATGAAAAATTTTGAATTTAATTTGGGAACGGAGATTAATAAATTTTGGCAAGACTTTCTTAAAATAATATTTCGATTAATTGAGTCTTGTTTATAATCTTAAGACAAATAATATAAATGTCGAGTCTATCCCCTTACTCAAATGCTTGGCTGTATTAATCCAAATGCGGAGTCGAAATGTCAGGCTGAGCGGAGTCGAAGCCTCATTCAACCTTCAACCTTCAACATTTTTATTGCCTCCTCATACCTCTTCACCTCCTCCTCTCTTCTTATCCGGTCCCAGCCCAGCTCCTGGCCCATGAAATCAGCCACTTTTTTGACATCCTCCTCAATGCTTTGCGGATGCGTTAAAAAGCGGCGTGTGCGCCGGATCAGAAAATCATCTACATGTAACGCCCATTCATAATGGACGGAATACCATACTTCGGCCTGCAGCAACCGGGTGTCCGGGTTAAGTTCTGGGGTCGGTAACGTATTGTAATGGCCCAGGATCAGCTCCGTATTTTTTCCGTATAAATCAAGCAAATGCTGGATGGCCTCCGGCTTGAGTTGCATGGCACCTGCATTTTGTAACAAGTCTCGTGAAAAATTCTGGTACTCATCGCGGGAAAGGAATTCGGATCCGGCAATTTTCAGCAAATCGGTATAACATTCTTTAATGCGCGTCAGCTGTCCTTTTTCCTGCAAATGGTTGACGATCTGGTCCACCGCTTGCCGGGCGCATAACCGGTAATGGCCGATGGCGGGATTCAGGGCAAAGAAGCCGTCCTGGTCATCTTTATAGACGGCATTTTTCCAGTTGAATTTTGCATGCTCCATCAGATAGGATTCATGCCAGGCATATTGGATATCCGCCACCTCAAGGCTGGGAATATGAAAATATTGCGAAGTGCTTTCCAGCAGTCGTTTCAAAGATTCAACGCCGGGGGATGCAGGATGGCCTCCCTGGGTTCCTTCATGCACTTTACCACCGATCTGAACCCAATGGCCGGAGACAGGAAATACATAAAAAGGTACTTCCACGTCATCTTTGTAAAAGTAGATGGCTTGTTTCACCGGAAGTTTTTCGCGGGGCAGGATGACATGGGTCAGTGCCTCGTAGCGGGTATCGGGCATCCAGGTGCCATGACAATGCACGACCGCAGCTGCTTTCAGTGCATACGATGAATTGGACTCGCGGTCTTGCAGGGAATAGCCGGTAATTTTTCCTGTTTCGTCATGTTTCGCCTGAGTAGCTTCCATTTGTGGAAGTATGATGGCTCCGAGTTCCTGGGCTTTTTTTAACACCTCCAGCAAAAGCCGGTGATCCCGGGTGGCGTATTCTTCCCAGACGATGGCTCCGGAGATGGCATTGGCTTCCAGGGTGGGCTCCTGCCGGGTTGCCGAAGGACGTTTTAACAGTTGATGCCGGTGATGTTTGCTGTTGCCCGTCAATTTATCGTAGGTATTGAATTGACGGTTAATGCGCAGGCGGCCCAGGGTCATTTTTTTATCAATAGGCAATAAAACACGCTGAGGATGGACGATGGGTAGGGCATTATCCAGCAGTATTTTGCGTTCCGGACCCAGCTTGCGGATTAATTGACGCAATCCCCGCCTTAGCAAAGGAAATCCGGCATGCAAAATGTTCGAGGTATGAGTGCTTGCGCCGCTTCCTACGTCGCTCCGGTCCACCAGCACCGTAATCATGCCGCGGGAAGCCGCATCCAGTGCAATCCCGGCCCCGGTCAACCCGCCTCCGATAACCAGTAAATCCACCTCTTGCTGGTTCAGTTTTTCAATGCTGGAAGGGCGATCGGTCGGTAATTGCATGCTGTTCCATTTGGAGGCATAAAAGTACACATTCAGCCATAAGTTTAACGCCTGATTTCATCAAACCTTGCTGAACAAACGGATTTGTTGGTTCAATACCGGAATGATGGATTCTGAG
>JAGQXC010000632.1 GCA_020436785.1 Saprospiraceae bacterium
AATTATGGAACACCGGCGGTAATGAGATTAACCTGACCATCTTGCAGGGCTCCTGGGTGATGTTTGACCAGGTGCGGTTGGAGGGGCCAGGTACTGCACGGTTAACTGAAAATAGGGAGGTGTTTTTACGTAAAGTGGAAGCTGCTGATTATGAAATTGAAACTAAACAAGGCAAAGCGCAACCGCTATTGGTCGATATCGAACATTTGTCCGGTGATCCGGAGTTGTCTGTAGAACTGGATGGGGAAGAAATTTTCATCGGGAAGGTTGAAACGGGAAGGTATGTCTTTGAAGCGCCGATGCCTGCCGTTACTTCTTCCCGGAAAAGCAGGTATGAGATCCGGATTAATGGGAAGAAAATCCAAAACGGAATCATCGAAAGGAGCCCTCAACGTTCGATTTCGCTGGCTGATTATGTAGATACTAAAATGGGGACCGCCCATTCCCGCTGGATGATTGCACCAGGCCCCTGGATGCCATTCAGCATGGTGAAGATCAGTCCTGACAACCAAAACGGTGGCTGGCAGGCCGGTTATGATCCGATTTTTGAAAATATTGGCGGGTTCAGTCACATTCATGAATGGACCATGTCTGGGCTCTCTATGCTTCCCACTAACGGTTCGCTAGTGACCCGGATCGGCGATGAGAAGGATCCGGATGATGGTTATCGATCGAGGATTGATAAGTCTACCGAGGAAGCGCCTTTGGGTTACTATAAAGCCGACCTGACCGACTATGGCATCACGGCGGAATTGACAGCCACCACCCGTTGCAGTTTTCAGCGGTACACCTTCCCCAAAGACCGGGATGGCGCCAGGATTCTGCTGGACCTCCGGACGCCTGCCGAATACGGTTACGAACTGAAAGATGTGATGATCCGCAAGGTCAGTGATCACCGGATCGAAGGCTACAGCAATCAACATGCCGGCAATGTTTGGGGTGAAGACATCGCCCAGGATTACATCATTCATTTTGTGATGGAATTTGATCAGGCGATGACGGGATTTGGTGTCTGGACCGAAGCCGGGATCGTGGAAAATACCAATCTTCTTCAAGTAGAAAACAGCAAAGAGGCCGGGGCTTTTATTCGTTTCAACCCCGAAAAAAACAATGTGGTGCAGGTCCGAACAGGGATATCCTACGTAAGCATAGAAAATGCGGCCAGGAACCTGGAGGAGGAAATTTCCGGACCCTTTGGCTGGGATTTTAATGCCATCAGACAGAATAACATCAAGGCATGGAATGATCTACTGGAAAGGGTGAAAATCTCCAGCGATGATCGCCGGGAAAAGATGCGGTTTTATACCAATATGTACCGTGCGCTTTGCAGCAGAAATACCTACAGCGATGTCGATGGCAGCTGGGTAGACGCCAATGAGAACATACAGAAACTGAACGACCCGCAGGCCTATGCCATGGGTTGCGATGCCTTCTGGAATACCTTTTGGAACTTAAACCAGTTTTGGAATCTGGTGACCCCGGAATGGTCCAACCGGTGGGTAAATTCCCAATTGGCCATGTATGAAGCCAGTGGCTGGCTGGCCAAGGGCCCGGCTGGGATGGAATACATTCCGGTGATGGTGGCAGAGCATGAAATCCCATTAATCGTTGGGGCTTACCAAATGGGGATCCGGGATTTTGATGTTGAGAAAGCTTATGAGGCGGTAAAAAAAATGCAAACGACACCGGGACGGAAAGTGGGTGGCGGTTATGCCGGCAACCGGGATTTGGCGGCTTACCTTAAGTATCAATTTGTCCCGTATGATAAAGGCCGCTTTTCCAATACGCTCGAATATTCATTTGATGACTGGACGGTTTCTCAATTTGCCAAAGCACTGGGTAAGGCAAAAGATTATCAGGATTTTCTGG
>JAGQXC010000113.1 GCA_020436785.1 Saprospiraceae bacterium
GTATCCGTGTACGCCTTTAGAACTTGATGGTGATTATGAAATTTACGTAACAATAGACGTTGTTGGTCTCCCGGAGAAAGGACTTCTGTTTTAACTTTCCTGGGATCGGTGGGGACCCTGTTGATGATTTTAGCACCGGACGATGTAAAATGTTCGATGATCCGGTGTATGATCTCATCATTATAAGGTATCCACCAACGTTTAAACGGTTTGTCGTATTCTCTCCACGGCAATTGCCGGATAAAATCCTGATTGACACCATAACCGGATAATTTGATCGCCACTTTTTTGGGATGTTCCGGAGTATGATATAATTCCATGACGATGGGATCAGTGGATCGCCGTATCAAATCTTCAATTTTCTGGTAGACAGGAAGGTCCCAGTAGCTAAATCTTGCTTGTAATACTTCCAGGTTTTTGATGGATGCTTTGATCAACCATACTTTGTTCGTACCATGCCACCATCCTTTTAATTCTTTTAAGAATAAAACATCCTCTTCCCGAAAAGGCAACTTGATCAGGAATTGCCTTTTGTTATAGGTAATCTCCAAGTCTCTCCATTCCGTGGATGATCTGGATATGTCCGCAGCCTGCTTGTCGCCGTCTTCAGGCATTACGGAGTGCTCCGCCTCATTGGCAGATATGCCGGAATGTTCACTTAATGACCCGGCAAGGTCAGTGGTGCCGGTAATTGAAGAATTATTTGCAGCATTAAGGTGTTCGATTTCTTGGGTCGATACGCCGAGAAGGCATGCTTCTGTAAGATGTGGCCGATACGTTGTTGGTGGATAATAAGGTAGAGCTGCATCGGATGGTTCCTGAGGTTTTGCCTTATGCCAAAATGCTTTCACATCCACCCACACCACGCCTTTACAGTGCTGTAAAAGGCGGTTGTAATTTTCATTATTGGCAGGGAGGTAATAACAGTCATGCGTCTGTGACCAGCGGATACCTTCCAGCTGCTGCAAGTGCGCCTTGATACGCTCGTCGTAAGGAAATCGCAAAGCCATGTGCCGCTCCCCGCGGTGCTCCAGCAAACTGGCCGTGATCTGGACCCGGGTAGCAGCTCGTGAACGAGATGGCGCGGTATGGGGATGATTGGTAGTCATCGTGGACGGTTATCTACCAATATAAGCATTAATCGTATAGGTTGTATGCCACCAGGAAAAATAAGCGCCACGCTGATGGGTAGGGTCTTCCCATCACCCGGGAGGACGACGGAAACGATTCAGCCACCTTCCCGGGCCGGCGGCTAGTTTTCTGCCAGCTCCTTTAGCTTTTGCAACGCCTTGGGCCAGGTGGAATTAAAATAATCGAGGTAGTCCCCGGCGACATCGGTTTCTACGGTTACCGTCGTCTGGCCGTCCTGCTCATGGAAGGTATAATTTTCCAGCCCGCCGGCCCATTTTTCAATGTCGGGACCTTCCGTAATTTCATTTTCGCCGTCCAGGATTCCGTAATGGCGAATGGATACAAATTTGAAAGGGACGTTGTCGGCAATTTCCGATACCATTCCGCCCCGGTTACCATTTTCGTCCGTTCCGGTGAAGTAAATCTTCGACCCTTTTTCCCAGGTCCCTTCATAGGTTGAGGTGGGATTAAATACCGCGGTCCACTGATTGTAGGTGTCCAACGTATTGATCCCCAGCATCGTCTTGTACACCTTCTCCGCGGAGGCATTGATAACGATGTTGAATTGTATTTTTTTCATATCGAGTAAATTGATCCTGAATTTTGTTTTTGACCCGGCGGACGGTTCCTGCAGGCCATCACCCTTTAGTCGAGTGCAATTCCAGCCGGATCAAACCGGTCACCTCGTTTATAGAGGCTCTTATTTGTAGGAGGTAATTGTCGGCCGTGGAGAGGGCTCCAAAAATATCTTTGCATTCTGCGACCAACTCGGTATAGTATTCTTTTAATTTTTCCGGATCGGCATGTCTGACCAGTTGAAATTCGGATGCTGAATTGTATTCACCGATCTGACCAATTTTAGTTCGAATCAAGGTCCCCAGCTGGTAGTGGTATTTATGATCGATGATGGCATCGATGTTCTCATACCGTTTGTATTGGAAGTCGTACAGATTGATCAGTAATGATTTTATTTTTTCTGACTTCAAAATATCCATACTGTTATTGGTCGTGATTAATTCGTAGACTCCGGTTTTTGGAAAGAAACTCATTACAGCCCCACTAATTGCTTTGACCGTCTTGTCGGTTTCTTCCTGCGATCGGCCAGTAAAAAGGGGCGATGAATCGTTGGTGATTAATTCTCTTTGTGTTTGCAAACTCAGCGTGATTAATTCAATGGTTCGTTGAGCTTCCGCAGAGTCCTGTATCAGAGAGGTGAGCAGGTTGGTATAGATCTCAGTGGCTTTTTTCTGGTCTTTGCGATCCTCGTTCCAGTTGTTGATTTGCAGGGCGATCAGGATACCGATGACCACCAAAATGATTTCTCCGGTAGCATATTTTAAGTAGTTGCCCACCTTACCTCCGGCAAACTGATTCCGTCTTATTTTATTAAAAATCGTCATTGCTGTCCTCCCGGTGATGGGGTAAAAAAATGGAATTTATTAGTTTGAGGGACAATACCATGCCCCATAGATCCAGCCGCCCGATGCATCGGCAAATGCTTAAATCGATGCCTAAAATAAGCAGCGCATTTTTAAAAACGAGCCTCCGATGCTACGATTTGTGGGTCAGGTTCTGGTAATCCAGGAAATAAATGCATTTCATGGACAGGCTGTTGGACAGCGGATTGGAATACAGATCCTGCAAATTCCGCCAATAGTTGACTTCCGGCACCTCGCCGCTTTCGTACACCGACTGCTTCCAGACGACGAAGATGTCGCTGCCGGGAGCGAATCGCCAGCGGTAGACCATATCAATGGTAAAGGCATTGTAATTGGTATCCTGGTTGACCTGGTAGTCCGCGGGGGCCAGATGGCCATCACTCATCAGGGTGCTAAAGCGGTTGTAGTCCACCTTGGACCAGTAATGCCGCAGCCGGAAGGACAAGGTGGTCGTGTTGGAGAATGCAAAGTTGGACCGGAAAAGGTTTTCAATGGTCGTCCGGTCGCGGCGGCCAAATACCGTGCCCAATGATTCCGTGGCATCTACAAAGCCGATGTCATTTTCAGCCATGCTGGCCGAGGTATTCCAGTAGATGGACCATTTGTTGTTGATGCGCAAACGGGGACCAAAGGCCACATGGGTGTATTGCCGGCCCGACTCATCGTACCAGCGCCAGCCACCGTTCAGGTCGAAGGCCAGGCGCTTGTTGTAATTGGTGGATAAAAAGCTGCTCAGGTAAATGTTGCGTGGAAAACGGTAAGCCAGGGAGTAATCGTCCGTGCGGGGCTCGAAGTAATCGAACGTTTCGATGGGCTCCCAGTTGACATTCAGGCCGGTGCCCCAGAAGTTTTTCGTCATGGCAAACGCCCGGAAGTACATGCCGAAATCCGTAAATTCATCGGGTACATTCAACCGGCGGTAATTGGTGCTGAGGCGTACATTGGCCCGGTTGAACGCCCAGAAAGGCTCGAATTCCGCATAGGATATCCGCGCTGACCAGGACTTCTCATTGGGGCTGTGGATGTAGCCCATGTCGTTGATGTCGTAATTCGGGGCTTCCTCGTTGTATCCGGCACCCCATTGCCACTGGCCGCTGATCTTTTCGACGTTGAGTGAATACGAGTAGCCGATGTCGGTGGAGTCGGGATAATATTTCTGGCTGACAATCGCCCGGCCGCCAAAGCCATAGGTTCGTTTGCGGGAATT
Source organism: Saprospiraceae bacterium (assembly GCA_020436785.1). Classification (GTDB taxonomy): domain Bacteria; phylum Bacteroidota; class Bacteroidia; order Chitinophagales; family Saprospiraceae; genus JAGQXC01. The sequence goes on from JAGQXC010000113.1 coordinate 3,778, forward strand.
GAGCTGAAAGGATGATCCGGTTACATTGGCTTCATAATCCTGACCATTGCGCCACACATTGGTGTTGGTCAAATTGACGAATGAATTGAAGGGTAATTGCTGGTCGACCGTGACGATGGAATAGTTGGTCAATGGATTGGTTTCGATGGCCATTTCCCGCCCTTCCGCCGACTGAATGCGGGCCTCTGTGCGGCCGACGATGGCATTAAAAACTCCGATGCCGGTCCCATGGGTATTGCGGCCCGAGACCTTGGTGGCATTGATCAGGGGCGACTCAAGCGGATTGCTGACCAGGGTTTCGCCTTCCTGCAGGTTTTCTTCGATTTCTCCATAATGAAGGGGTGTACCTCCGATCCGGCGGGAGTAGAAGAGATTCATTTTGTTGAACAATTCGGTGCCTTCGATGAAAAACTGACGGTTCTCGTCGAAGCGGACCTCAAAAGGGGAGAGGTTGAGGACCTGGTTGTCCGACTGCACCTGACTAAAGTCCGGGATCAGCGTCATGTCCAGGGTGAAGGCTTCGGAAATCCCCAGTTTTACGTCCATGCCGCCGCTGATGTTTTTGCCCCAGCTCGAGGTAGGGTTGGCCTGCGCGTCGTGGTAATTTTCCGCATAAGCAGCGACAAAAGGGTAGGCGCTGAGCCGTAGGGGTGGCTTGATGTCCACGATGCCTTCCAGGATGCCCGACTGGATCAGGAATTGATCAAAGGCCGGGTTGATGGGATTCCAGAAGGACTGTTCGCGCACACGGCGAATTTCCCGCATAAAATTGATGTGCCAGATTTGTTCTTTCTGATTGGGAAACCGCAGGGCAGAGTAGGGGATGCGGATCTCGGCCACCCAGCCTTCCGGCGTGATGGAAGCCTGGCTTTCCCATACGGCATCCCAGTTCCGGTCGCGGTCACCATCGTCCTCGATCAGGGCATCGTATTGAATACCGGCCGGAGTAAGGCCAAAGGAATAGCCATTCAGGCCGCTTTTATAGGTATCGATGATCACATTGAACCAATCCGAGTTGCCGACGTGATCCCGTTCGGATAATTCCTGGTAAATGCTGTCCGGCACCGGATCCAGCATTTTGGCGCCGATGTAAATGGCGGCATCGTCGTAGAGGACCTTAACTTCGGTAGGATAGGACGGGGAATTGCCCGGATTGGGCTGATACTGGACAAATTCGCTGGCGGCATCCACCTTGAGCCAGGCAGCTTCATCCAGATGACCGTCGATCTGAATGGACTCTTCGATCCGTAGAGCGGTCACCTCTTTTTGGACGATCTCATCGCTCGACGGATTGCCACCTCCCAGACCTGCCGGAGCTCCATAACCGGTAAAATGAAGTAAAATGAAGGCAAAAAACAGGCAGGCTATCCGAATCATATGAGGTCTTTTCTTAATATTTAAGGGCTTAAATTCAATGGTATTAACTGAATCAGGAGGAAATAGTTTCCTGTAAACCCAAGTAACCATAAAATTAGGTCTTGAAAGGCAAATACGGCTTTCAACAAAAAGGATTATGATTTTGTTAACAGGTCAGTCCCTCAGGACAGCAGGGAGGGGATATTTAGCAAGGATCAAATGAGTCCGGGAACGATTCCTTTTCCTAATTTTGCATAACGAAATCAGAGCTATGAGTATTATCGATGTGAAGGTTCCGGCGATCGGTGAGTCCATTACGGAAGTGACCCTGGCCAATTGGTTAAAACCCAACGGATCGGTCGTTAAGATGGACGAACCATTGTGTGAATTTGAATCCGACAAAGCCACCCTCGAACTTCCCGCCGAAGCGGCCGGTAAACTGGAATGGGTGGCCCAGGAGGGTGATGACCTGGAGATCGGAGCTCTCGTTGCCCGCATCGATACCAGTGTTAGCGCCGAAGAAAGCCCTTCTACTGGGGAAGAGACGCCGGCACCGGCGCCGCAACCAAAGGAAAAGGACAGCGAAGAGACACCGGAGACGCCTGCTCCCGCTCCCCAAACCAATTATGCCACCGGTCACCCTTCCCCTGCTGCCGCCAAAACACTGCGCGAAAAAGGGGTGGATCCGGCGACCGTAACCGGTACCGGCAAGGATGGGCGGATCACCAAGGAAGATGCCAGCAAAGCACAACCGGCACCGGCCGCTGCTCCGGCAAAAGAACCGGCCAAAGCAACACCGACCCCGGCGTCGACCTCTCTGTCCCGGAATGTCGAACGCAAGAAGATGTCCCGCATGCGACGTACCATTGCCCGTCGCCTGGTAGCCGCGAAGAACGAAACGGCGATGCTCACGACCTTCAACGAGGTCGATATGACCGCCATTCTGGCATTGCGGAAGAAGTATCAGGAAGATTTTGTCGCCAAATACGGCATCAAACTGGGCTTTATGTCGTTGTTTGCCAAAGCATGCGCCCAGGTCCTTCTCGAAATGCCGGAAGTCAATGCCATGATCGATGGCGATGACTTCATCTATCACGACTACGTGGACATATCCATCGCGGTCTCCACACCGAATGGACTGGTGGTTCCTCCGGTCCATAATGTCGAATCCCTGCCATTGCACGAGATCGAATACCGCATCAAAGCGCTGGCCGACAAAGCGCGCGATGGGAATTTAAGCCTGGATGAAATGAAAGGCGGCACCTTCACCATCACCAACGGCGGCATCTTTGGCTCGCTGATGTCCACACCCATCATCAACGAGCCGCAATCGGCCATTCTGGGCATGCATGCCATCAAAGAACGCCCTATGGTGGTGGACGGTCAAATCGTCATCCGGCCGATGATGTACATTGCACTTTCCTACGACCACCGGGTCATCGACGGCAGCTCCTCGGTCACCTTCCTGGTTAAGGTGAAAGACTTGCTGGAGGATCCGGTTAAATTGCTGATGCAAATCTGATTTTTAGTGCTTACACGGCGAACCACGGAGGAATCAGGGAGCCACCACGATTAAATGTTGGCCGGCTAGGTTACCAAAGGATTTATGAACTCAATACACCGCCCTTTTCGGGGGAATGATGGCTTGCGGCTTGTCCGGTACCAGATTTACCGTGGCGATGTGTGGTTACTGGCCGGGTAACCAGGAGCAATGACCACGATTTCTACACGCATTTTTTTACATTTAGTGCCGAAAGGCCATCAGGATGATCCTGACGTACGGGCCTGCCAAACCTTAGGTATCAATGACATTACACGATTTTTTTCAGGTCTGTTCGCAAAACCCGGAGATTCCGCTTTTTTATTTCATCGCGGTGCCCCTGACGGCATTGTTGTCCGGTATTTTCTCCCACGGAGAAGCCCACCTCTCGCCGTGGAAGTATTTGTTTTCCGCCACCATCTACCTGGCGTTCGTTCCCGGATTGTTTGCGCTGACCCTGAATTTGTATTTATTCTTTTTCGAGCGGCAGTCCATCTGGGACGCCAACATTTATCTGCAATTGTTGCCGGTACTGTCCATGCTGCTCACCTTCTGGATCATCAAGCGTTATGTGGCGCTGGATGCCATCCCGGGATTTGACCGGCTAAGCGGACTGATCATGATGATTCTGATTATTCTCATTCTGCTGTGGATCATGGATCGCACCCGGATCTGGGTGGTCTCCTACCTGCCCTTCACCGGCTTCATCGTATTTCTGGTGATCCTGCTGGTCATTGCACGTCTGATCTGGAAACGCATATTCCGGTAATTGCTTCCCGAGACCGGGAAAAATAGGGTATTCTCGATGTGCCGCGGCAAAACCGGATCAGCTTGATACCTGTTAGGGATGTCGGTGGCTGATGCCAGCTTTGTGGTGATCTGGGGAGGTCGATTGGGATACAGAAAATTACATACTCCTTACCGGATAAACCAGGGCGAGTCGATCACCGGGCTACCTTGATGCACCAGCGTAGCCAAACCGTTCATTCCCGGCCGGGATTATACCCTGAACATTCCTGTATTTTGTAGTTTGTGGGTAAAAAATAACGTGAAACGGTTTCTTGCCATTGCGCTTTTCCTTTTCCCATTCCAGGTACTCCAGGCCCAGTCTTTGGATGCTCATACCATCCTGGCCTGGAGCCGGGAAGCGATGCCGGTAGCCTACGATACGCTCGTTCATTTTTTATCGATTCCCAACGACAGTCACAATGAACAGGATATTGCAAAAAACCTTACCTGGTGTCAGCAAGCGTATGGACTGCGTGGATTTAAAGTGACGATCATCCATGAAAAGGATGCCCCTTTTGTGCTGGCGGAGATGGAGGTTGACGACCAGCGACCGACCGTCCTGTTTTATACCCAAATTGACGGCCAGCCCGTCGATCCGTCCGTCTGGGATCAGCCGGATCCGTATCAGGCAGTCATTAAACGCAAGGACGGATCTGTCTCTTCTGAATTACCTGAGCACTGGGATCCCGATGGGAAGATCTATGCCCGGTCGGCCTCCGATTCCAAAGGCCCTGCCGTTTGTCTGCTGACGGCATTTGATTTGTTGAAAAATGAGGGTCTTCAGCCGGCTTTCAATGTAAAAGTGATCATGGATTTTCAGGAGGAGATGAGTTCTCCCCAGTTGCCAGCAGCGGTGGCGCGTCACCGGGATCTTTTTGCTGCCGACTACCTGGTGGTGATGGATGGTGCCCGGCATGTGTCCAATTTGCCGACCCTGACGTTTGGGGCCCGGGGGATTGCAACAGCCCGGTTGCAGGTGTTTGGACCAAAGGTGCCATTGCACAGCGGACAATACGGCAATTTTGCCCCCAACCCGGTCTTTGGCCTGGCACGGTTGCTGGCCGCCATGAAAGACGAAGACGGCCGGGTGTTGATTCCCGGTTATTACGACGGCATTCATCTTACGGCGGAAGAGAAAGCCCGGTTAAAGGAAGTGCCGGAAGATGCGATCGAATTGAGCCACCAGTTTGGCTTTGCCGAGCCCGAGAAAGTCGGTGATAACTACCAGGAAGCGCTGCAATATCCGACCCTCAATGTACGGGGATTGCGCGCCGCCTGGACCGGTGATGCGGTGAGGACCATCATCCCCGATGTTGCCCTGGCCGAGATCGATGTCCGGCTGGTTCCGGAATCCGATGGCGAACGCCTGATGCAATCGATCCGCCGGTTCATCCAGGATCA
>JAGQXC010000633.1 GCA_020436785.1 Saprospiraceae bacterium
CAGCACTTTTTCCCGGATGTCATGCGTATCGGGGTCCAGTTCATAGCTTTTATTGTGCCAGGTGACTTTTTCTACCGGCAGAGTATGATGGGTGTCCGGAAAGGTCACTTCCAAAGTATCAGAGGTAGCTTTGGTAACCTCGGCCAGCTTTCCATTGTAATATCGCCCTTCCGCATCGTTACGGATAAACATGACCTGGGCTCCCTCCTTTAAAAGCAATTCACGGTCAGCCGGGTAAGCATTTTCAGCAAACTGATCGACCAGGTCGGCGGTGTAGGTTTGTTCAGGTGATTTGAGTTTTTTCATCTCTTCCTGATTGATGCGGTCAGCCTTATGATTATGCGTGGTGAGGGTCACATACCGTTCTTTTCTGGAAGTGAATCCAGGTTGGAATTGCTGGTTGAGCCGGTCAAAATCTTCGGGTAGTGACCGGCCATAACGCATACGGTTGAGGATATCAATGAATGCCTGCTCGTTTTGGCGGTAGATTTTGGTCAATTCTATGGTGACCGGCTGCGTGGCTTTCCAGGATAATGCGGCGAAGAAAAATGGATTGTCGTAATGATTGCGAAGGATGTCCCAGATACCATGGGGCACGACGGGTGCTAATTGGAACAAATCACCGATCACCAGCAATTGCACGCCACCGAAAGGGATTTCTTTTTCCCGGGTCCGGCGCAGTGCAAAATCTATGGCATCCAGCAGGTCACAGCGTACCATGGAAATTTCGTCGATGACCAGGAGCTCCAGTTCTCGCAACAATTGACGTTTCTCACGGTTGTAGCGCAGATGCCGGGTTAATCCGGTGCGGTTGGTGGCCAGGTTAAAATCAACGTACTGGGCATCGGGGGTGAACGCGGTCAGCGGGAACTGGAACAAGGAATGAATGGTGATACCACCGGCATTGATAGCTGCTACGCCGGTAGGCGCAACGATCATGTATTTCTTGGTGGTTTTTTGCAGCACATTGCGGAGAAATGTCGTTTTGCCGGTGCCGGCACGACCGGTCAGAAATAAGGTCTGACGGGTATGCAGTACGAACGATTCAGCCAATTGTAAGCGCGGGTTGTCCATCGTCGGAGATTTAGTCGGGAAAAACAATTAAGATACGAAAAGATTGGCAGATTTTCGGAGGGTAGGAAGTGACCGTTTATGGATGTATGAGCTTTCCCTTTCCGGCAATACACCAGGCCCAGATCACCAACTTTTCTTCTACCTTTAAAGCATGCAAGTGGAGAAGTTGTCATTGATCCTGTTGTCGTACCAATCGGAGCAACAATTGCCCGGGGTAGTACCGATAATCCGCGAACGGATGAAGCAGGAGGGAATCCCCCTTGAGCTGCTGATCATGGATGACGGTTCGACCGATGCTTCTTTTCAGGTTGCAAAAGGATTGGAGCAACAGTATCCGGATGTTGTCGCTTACCGGCTAAGCCGAAATTACGGCAGTACGGCCAATACATTTGCCGGATTGTCCCGGGTGACGGGAGCTTGTGCAGCCCTGATCTCGGATGATTTGCAGACGCCGCTGGATGTATTGGTCCAGATGTACCGGCGATGGCGGGAAGGAGCGAAAATTATTGTGCCCTACCGGGTGTCCCGCCGGGACGGGTGGCGTACCGACCTGCCTGCCAAATGGTATTACCGCATCATGAATGCATTTTCCGATGCCGAGTTGCCGCGTATCGGTACGGATGGCTGGTTGA
>JAGQXC010000634.1 GCA_020436785.1 Saprospiraceae bacterium
TACCAACGATTGACCGGCAACATCCAGGAAACCTATAACGATGACAAACCCAGCATTCCGGTTGGCTTTACATCATCGGTTTGGGGCTCCCTGGCTGCATTTAGTGCCCGGACTTTTGAAGGAACGAAAAAAAGATATGGCACCGGCGGTAACAGTTTTGTTGCCGTGGTCGAATTTGGACCGAAATTAATCGCAAGGTCAGTGGTTACGGGTGGCCAAAGCAGCGATCCGAAATCCGGACATTTCACCGATCAGGCAGGATTATTTTGTAATGGACAATTTAAGTCTGTTAATTTTTATCCGGAGGATGTTCGCAATCATGCAGAAAGCACTTACCATCCCGGAGAATAAAAATTGATTTTAATCTCATCATTTTATCCACTGCCATTTTTTTCGATTTTTTCGTTTTAATAATTTATTGGCGGCTGCGTCGTCAATAAATTTTTCATTCTCAAAATCCCAACTTAATGGCCGGCCCAGTCGCCAGGCAATTAATCCGAGGTGCATCGGTAAGGTCATTTGCCGGGCGTAAGCAAGATTTGATTCGGGCTCCTTTCGGGTTTTTATGGAATCAATAAAATTCTGCTGGTGACCCGGAGAGCGGGGGATGGTCACGGGGATGGAAGACATGTCATCCATGCTTTCGCCTTCGATCCGGATTTCCCGAGTATTGTAGTCACAGATCAGGCTGCCTTTTTCACCTTCAAAATAAGCACCAATGTGCCGTTCTGCAGCCCCGGGGATATCCGGAGGATCAGTGGTCCAATGTAATTGGAGATTTTCGAATTCGAAATCCACATTGATCCAGGCCGGTGTATTGGCTATTCCTTCTGCGACCTCCCCAGTCGCTTTGATGGATTTTAAGCCATGAGGATGGCAGGACCAGAAGGCGATGTCGGCGATGTGGCACCAGAAATCGGCGTACACTCCGCCGGAATAATCTAAAAAATACCTAAAGGTACCATGACAGCGTTCCGGTAGGTAATCAGTACTTGGAGCTACCCCTAGCCAACGGTCCCAGTCCAGGGTTGCGGGTGGACCCATTACCTTGGTGGCGCTCATGTTGGGTGGACCACCGGTTTTCCAAAGCCGGATGGTATGAACCGGTCCGATGGCTCCTCCCTGGATCAGTTCCGTGACACGATGGTAATTGTCCGTGGCATGAATTTGGGTCCCCAACTGGAATATTCGCTGATGTTTACGTTGATGCTCCAACATCATTTGACCCTCCGCCACCGAATAAGACAGAGGTTTTTCTCCATAAACGTCTTTGCCTGCCTCAAAGGCCAGCGATGCGACCTGAGCATGCCAGTGATCAGGAGTTGCACAGCTGATTGCATCTATGTCTTTTCTTTCCAGGATGCGACGAAAATCATGATAAGCATCCACCCTGACTTCCGGTTGCGATAGCGAAAGATTTTTTAGTGCCTGGGCTTTATGCTCATCATCGACATCACAGATGGCAACCACGTCCACCTCGGGAAGTTTGCTGAACCATTCGAGATGGTTGGTTCCCATGTTGCCGGTGCCGATAACGGCAATCCGGACCCGGTCACTGGGGGCTACCACCCTAAGATTTCCTGGCAGTAGGGTCATTCCCAGCATCCCCAGGCTGGTTGTTTTCAAAAATTCACGCCGGTCTTTTTTCATACGATTTGGCTTTAACGTGCCTTTTGGGAAGTTAATGAATTCAGACGGATTGTATATTTTTTAGATCATTTGTATCCTCAAAATGGATTCAGCATGATTTTTGCAATAATTGCGAATACGTATCGTTATCAGTAAATCGACGACCAATCTAGGAACCAAGTTCTGGTTCATCAAGTATAAATAAGACACCTCCCATGATAATAGACAATCGCATCCTTCTTCAGGATCCGAGGCGGTTGATCTATATCCAATGGCAATAAGACGGTTATTTCTCTGGTATTTTTTTACCAGGGGATAAGTTGGGTTGCGAATGCAACCAATAAAAATGTTTAAGCGGTATTGCTGAATGATTAGACGCTTTTTAAACACATGACTGTAGCTGTACACCGCATATACATCTGGACCATGGTGATCACCGTTTTGGTGACCTTGTTTATCCTTTCTGTACAGGGATATGACTATTACCGTACACCCATTGAGGAACGATTTTTTCGTGCTGAACACGATGCCTTGAAGCCCAGTGGATTATGGGGTCACGGGTTGGGCATCATCGGCACCCTTTTGATCTTGATAGGGGTCTTCTCTTATATGGCCCGAAAACGAATTCGTCGCCTTTCCAGAATTGGTTTGCAAAAACACTGGCTCGAGTTTCACATCTTCCTTTGCACCATCGGACCCATTATGGTCCTATTCCACACCTCTTTCAAATTCGGAGGGATCGTTGCCATCAGCTTCTGGAGCATGGTAGCCGTCGTACTGAGTGGCGTTTTAGGCAGATTTATTTACAACCAAATACCTCGCACCCTGCAGGGCAGGGAATTGTCTTTACAGGAAGTACAGGCGATGCGCGATTCCATCGGCCAGCGGTTACAACAAGTATTACAAGAAAACGAACCCGAAGTTGAATTGGTCATGGAGACCATCCAGGATCAGACTTCCCAAGCCAATAGTACCATACCATGGACCAGGATGATGCAGGAACGCAAAAGCATTCATTCAATTAAATCAATGATTCCTATGAATCAATTAAAACGCAAAGAACGCAAAGAAATCCTTCAATTGGTTCGTCATGAGATGACCCTTAACCGGCGGATTGATCGGTTGGTGACCATGCAGAAGTTATTTCGGTATTGGCACGTGGCTCATATGCCATTTGCTCTGGTCATGCTGGTCATTATGGTCTTGCATGTCGTCATTACTCTAGCGTTCGGATATACCTGGATTTTTAAATAATTAGTTACTCGTGATTGAAAAACTCGTCATCTACGGATCAAGCCTGGCGTTTTGCCTGCTTATCGTTTACATCTACTTGCGTAAACAACTAAAAGCGTCAAAAACCACTGAACTCAAGATTGAAGAAGCGAAAGTCAATGGTCTTTACGAACCGGTTTCTCTCCATCCGGTTATTGATGATTACAAATGCATTGCGTGTGCCTCTTGCATAAAAGCATGTCCGGAGGAAGATGTTCTGGGCATCCGAAACAACGTGGCGACAACCATCAATGCTTCTCATTGTGTAGGCCACGGAGCTTGTTTTCATGCCTGCCCGGTCGAGGGAATTACCCTGATTATCGGAACGGAAAAACGTGGAGTCGACCTGCCTCACGTCAACCATGATTTTGAGTCCAATGTCCCGGGAATATTTATTGCCGGAGAAATGGGTGGCATGGGTCTCATCAAGAATAGTGTGGAACAAGGCAGACAGGCAGTAGTCAATATCAAACAGGCAATACAGAAAAATCATTCAGCCAAATACGACCTGATCATCGTAGGAGCAGGCCCTGCCGGAATATCAGCAACCCTCACCGCAAAAATGCTGGGATTGAAAGCGCTTACACTTGAACAGGATACACTCGGCGGAACGGTCTATACATTCCCCCGCTCAAAAATTGTCATGACGGCACCGATGGATCTGCCACTGTACGGAAAGGTCAAACTCTTTGAAACCAGCAAAGGTGAGTTACTGAAAATATGGGAAGATGCATTGCAGAAAAACAACCTTTCTGTTCGGGAAAAAAGCAAAGTTGAAGAAATCCGCGAATCCGATGATGGGTTCCAGGTAATCCTGCAGGACGGCATATCGTTTTCCAGTCAGACCGTTTTGCTGGCCATCGGTCGGCAGGGAACACCCCGCAAACTGGATGTGCCGGGTGAGGATACGGAAAAAGTCGCCTACCGGTTGTTGGAGCCGGAACAGATTCATGGTAAAAAAATCATGGTCGTCGGTGGCGGGGACTCAGCGATCGAGTCTGCTTTGCTGTTGGCCGATCAGAATGAAGTGATTCTGTCTTACCGCCGGGAACAATTTAACCGCTTGAAGCCTAAAAACCTGGCAAGTATCAATGATGCGATTGAAAATCAACAAGTCAAAGTCCGCTTCAATACTCAGGTGAAAGCCATCCACCCGGGTCACATTGATCTACAGGACGGGGATAATCAAGAAGCCGAACAGGTGGCCAATGATTTGATTTACATCTTTGCCGGAGGAGAGTTGCCCACCAAATTTTTAGAAAAAGTTGGGATCAAAATCACCCGGCGCTTCGGTTACGCGCTGCTTAAACATCAGAAGAAAAAGGCCAGCTAGTTGCACTTATGAAATTGAGAATATTCCATAGCGCATTTTTTCTTATGCTGACAACCTCCTGGTTATCAGCACAATTGTCTCCAGGAGATCTGGTTTCAGCCCATGCGCATTTGGAAGGCTTGCGCAATTGCACTAAATGCCACAATCTCATGGACAAAGTTTCCGAGGATAAATGCCTGGATTGTCATAAGGAACTAAAGGACCGGATCGCTCAGGATAAAGGTTTTCACGTTTCACAGGAAGTTAAAAGTCAAAGTTGTGTGGCTTGTCATAGTGATCATCACGGAAGAAATTTTGACATCGTTCACCTCGATCAAAAAAAATTCGATCACAATTTGACCGGCTACAAATTGGAAGGAGCGCATCGGGAACAGGATTGTGCAGCTTGTCACCAAAGTGAATTCATCGTCAACAGTGAATTGAAAGAGAAGGATTTTACTTTTCTAGGCCTGGGAACCGATTGCATTGGATGCCATGACGATGTCCATCAAAACACGCTCTCGAGTCAGGATTGTGCGTCCTGCCATAATTTCGAAGCTTTTTCTCCGGCGAAAAAATTCAATCACAGTGACACGGATTTTCCTCTTAAAGGGAAGCATAAGGACGTGGATTGTAAAGAATGCCATCCCCTGGGTACCCGGAACGGGAAAGAATTTCAGGAGTTCGCGGGTATTGCATTTAACAATTGTACAAGTTGTCATGAAGACCCTCATAATAATGCCTTTGGCCAAAATTGTAGTGAATGCCACACCGAAGAATCATTCCACCTTTTTGTGGGTATGAACCAGTTCAACCACAACCGGACCAAATTTCCTTTAAAGGGTAAACACCGCGAAGTTGATTGCATAAAATGCCATACTTCCGGAGCACAGGGTACCGATGCATTCCATGAATTCGCCGGAAAATCCTCCTTTGCTTGCATTACTTGCCATGATGACGTCCATGACGACCGTTTCGGAAACGATTGCGCTAAATGTCATACAGAGCAATCATTTCGCAATTCCAAATCCATGAAGGATTTTGATCATGGACTGACTGCCTATCCACTGGAAGGGAAACATTTGGAAGTAGATTGTAAGAAGTGCCATACGACTCCAAAAATGACTGACCCACTTCCTTTCGATCGTTGCATGAACTGTCATGATGATTTCCACCAGGGACAGATTGTGGATGCATCAGGCATGCCAGATTGTGCGAGTTGTCACTCTGTGCAAGGATTTGAGGAGACGTCGTACACCATCGATGACCATATGGCATCATCATTTCCTTTGGAAGGCGCACACCTGGCAACCCCTTGTATAAGTTGTCATCTGCCTGAAACATCCGATCAATGGCAATTTGCAGGTATTGGAAAACAGTGTGTGGACTGTCATGAGGATATTCATGTTGGGATCATCGATCCCAAATTTTATCCTGCAAAAGAATGCCGGAATTGTCACACCGTCAATGCCTGGGATGACCAGGTGTTTGACCATAGCGTTACCAATTTCAAATTGAAAGGTGTCCATGCGGACACGCGTTGTTATGCATGCCATCTGGAGTCAGACTCAACCCGCCAGCAACCATTGTTTGCAGGACTGAAGTCTACTTGTAGCTCCTGTCATGATGACATCCATTTCGGTCAATTTGCAGAAGCAGGAGTTACCGATTGCAATCGGTGCCATGAATTTGCAGATTGGACCGCCAGTAAATTTGATCATAATACTGCTGCTTTCATTTTGGAAGGAGCACATAAAGATGTGGCTTGCGCAGCCTGTCACAAAGAGATTCAAAATGGGCCGGATCGATTTGTCGAATACAAAATGAAAGATTTCGAATGCGCTGTTTGCCATCAATAATCCTTGCCGTTTTTATGGCTGTTGGCTTGTGGGGACAGAATCCCCATGGGGAAGCCTTCACCATGGACTGTGCGAAGTGCCATGCGGCGACGGGCTGGACGCCGCTGCTTGGTTCGCTGGCCTTCAGCCACGACACCACGGCATTTCCGCTGA
>JAGQXC010000635.1 GCA_020436785.1 Saprospiraceae bacterium
CCGTACCGGATTACAGTCCTTCAGCCCGATTGGCCTTTCAACAGTGGCTTAAAGACAAATACGGCACCATCGATGCATTGAACGAAGCCTGGGTAGGAAGTTTCTGGAGCACCAAATATTTCAATTTCGAACAGGTATTAATCCCTAACCAAAACTTAAACAACGAGGATAAACTCAGTCCGCATGCCTTGCTGGATTTCAAGCGTTTCACCGCCGATGCTACGGCAGAATTTCTGGATGAACAGGCTGAGATCATCCGGAAGTTCAAACGGCCGGATCAGTGGATCACCACCAACTACACCAACGCCACCACCGATTCGGATCCTCGCGGGACGACGCAATTGGATTTTCCCTGCTTTACGATGTACCTGGTGAGCGGTCATAACCATCTGGGTGGGTTAAATTTCCGGATTGGCAATCCCTATAAACTCTATGAGGCGTGTGACTATTACCGACCAATCAACGGGGTGACCGGGGTGATGGAGTTGCAACCCGGGCAAGTGAACTGGGCGTCCGTCAGTCCCATGATCCAACCCGGGGCAGTACACATGTGGATCATGCAGGCGCTGGCAGGCGGTTGCTCGTTCGTTTGTACCTACCGCTACCGTTCTCCCATCAAACACAGTGAAATGTACCACGACGGCATCGTCGGTACCGATGGAATGACCTTAAGCCAGGGCGGTCAGGAATTTGTCCAGGCCATCCGGGAAGTCAAGCATTTGAGAAGTGTTGCCAACCCGGAAGCGCCCATGCCGGAAAAGCTGCTACGACGCAAAACGGCCTTCCTTTGGAGCCATGACGTACAATGGGACCTGGATATCCAACCTCAAACGAGTCTTTGGGATACCTGGGAAAACCGTAACCGGTATTCCTCCATCGTCAAGTCAACCGGTGCTCCGATGGACTTTATCGGCGAAGAAGATGATTTTTCCGCTTATCCTTTCTTGATTGCTCCGGCTTATCAGCTGATTGATCAGAAGCTGGTGGAAAAATGGAAGGCTTATGTGGAGCAGGGCGGGCATCTGGTCCTCACCTGCCGGACCGGACAGAAAGACAAAGACGGCCATTTTTTTGAAGCACCAATGGCCGCGCCGATAAGTAACCTGATCGGAGCCGATCATGAATTTCAGGATATGCTCTTGCCGGATATGAAGGGCATGGTGAAAACAGAAAATGATGAATATCCCTGGAATTGCTGGGGAGAAATACTACTTCCATATAAAGGCACTCAAGTACTGGCTTCCTATGCCGACCAGTTTTACCGGGGGAAAGCAGCAGTTGTTACCCGGAAGATGGGGCAGGGGAGTGTCACTTACATTGGGGTAAACACCATCGACGGAAAAATGGAAAGAGAGATCGTCCGGAAAATTTATACGGATGCTGGCGCGGTGATCGAAGATCTGCCTGAAGGAGTGTTTGTCGAATGGCGGGTGGGGATGTACATGGCCGTAAATTATTCAGGAGAATCGGTACAAATTCCCATTGAGGGAGTAAGCCAGATCTTTTTTGGTGAAAATCCGTTAGCTCCTGCCCAATCGTTGGTGTGGCTGGAGGAATGATGAAGATACGATCGCCCTTTTCCCCAAAAATGTGTACAGATATATTGAGCCATTAAACAAGTAGAATCAGGACAA
>JAGQXC010000114.1 GCA_020436785.1 Saprospiraceae bacterium
ACATGTCCAGGGTAAAAGGTTTGGCTTATATCGATACCGTATTGATGTTCTATACCCCGCGCGCCTGTGCCGCTTTGGGCCTTACCGAATGCCTTGATGCGCTGGGCGTGGTGTCCGTGCAGGAGCTTCCAGACGACAATTTAGTGGAAATGCAGGTGGGTCCGAACCCGTCCAGTGAAGAGATCCATTTCCGAACGAGCCTGGAACATCCGATGGAAGAAATACGTGTATTCAACTTGAATGGACTGATGGTACAGGCCTATCCAGCTATTAATTCCAGCCAGCATACTTTGTCTCGACGCAATCTGCCACCAGGCATTTACCTGGCCAGGATACGTTTTAACGAAGGCATACTGACCAGGAAAATCGTATTTCGGTAAAGTATAAATAGCGTTCAATGGAGTTATATTAAAAATTCCATTAAGCAAAAGGGTCATCGATCGACTTACTGGTCCGGGAAAACCAATGCGGGCCATCTTCCGTCATGTACACACAATCCTCGAGGCGCACACCAAATTCACCGGGAATCGCAATGGTCGGTTCGATGCTGAAGCACATGCCGGGCTCCAACGGTCTTTGATTTCCTTTTACCATATTGCCCCATTCGTGGCCGTCCATGCCGATGCCATGGCCCGTGCGATGCGGCAATCCGGGCAATTGGTAGCCCGGACCAAAACCGGCGTCGGTGATCACTTTACGGGCCGCTGCATCAACCGCTTCACAGGGTGCCTCTATTCTAGCAGCATTAAATCCGGCCTCCTGAGCTGCTTTTTCTAAAGCCCATATTTCTCGTTGCCTTTTGGTAGGCTTTCCGAAGACGACCGTCCGCGTAATGTCCGAATTGTACCCCTCTAACGTGCAGCCACAATCCATCAGAACCACATCGCCTTCCTTCAATGGCTGTGGGTGTACGGTGCCATGCGGAAAAGCGGAGTCCGTCCCAAACAAGCACAATGCAAAATCCGCCACCCCTCCCATTGTCGTTTGAGCTTTCATAATGATGGAGGCAAGTTCGCCTTGCGTCATGCCTTCTTTTAATTGGGTAACGCCATGTTTTATTGCGGCCCAGGTGATGTCACTGGCCTTTTGCATGAGTTGAATTTCTGCAGACGATTTATGGATACGGCAACCGATGGTCACCGGATCTCCGCTTACATAATTTTGGTGGGGAGCCTCCTTTCTCAATCCGTCTACGATGAAGAACCGCGTTCTTTCTTCAATGGCGGTGCTTCCAAACTGAATTCCGGAATCCTGCACAGCCTTTGCAATCAATTTGTCGGGGCTCTCATCCTCCTGCCAGACATAAACCTCCTTACCGAGGGTGATTTGTTCCCGCAGGCGGGCCTCCTCAAATCCAGGACACACATAGCGCACCTCTCCTTTAGCTGGAATAATGGCCACCATGGTTCTTTCGCTGGGCCACCACTGGATGCCGGTAAAATAATTCAGTCCGGTGCCGCAATCCAGGATTAAAGCATCCATTTTATTTTCAACCAGCAGACGCTGTGCTCTGGCAACTCTAGCCTCTCTTTCAGCCAGGGATATTGGCACGACATCATCGGTCATGGATTTTAAATCACCGGCAGGGTTGTTTTGTTGATCTGCGTGGTCGGAATGAAACCCGGTCATCATGCCGCTGGCAGC
>JAGQXC010000636.1 GCA_020436785.1 Saprospiraceae bacterium
AACGCTGGGGGCCGACCAAATTTTTCATTGACCTCTATGATGAGCAGATTGACGAACGCTTCTACGGATCGTTCAAATTTGTCTGGAAGGCTAACGATGCTACGGTCATCCCAAAATGGAGGCCCTTCGTCTATGTGGAAGGGGAGCAGATCCGCCTGGACCGGGAGAAATGGGCCCAACCCATGTTTGCGGTGGGTGACACGGCCATCGTATTCTACAAGAACCCGGTGCCGGAAAGCCAAAAGGCCAAGTTATCGCCGAACGATCTCTTTCACATCAATCCGGTAAAAGGTTACCTGATGATCGACATCAACGACATGTATCTTCCCGATGGCCGCATGAACGACAATGTGATCAACCGCCAGTATTACTTCCCAATCACTAAGAAATACGAGGACCCCACCCGGCCTCAGTTGAGTACGGCCTACAGCAAACGGGATGCTTACGTATTCCGTATTTCAGAAATGTACCTGATTGCCTCGGAAGCCGAGATGATGCAGGGGAATATGGGTCAGGCGGTCGATCTGATGAATATCCTGCGGACTACCCGTTCGGTCGAAGGCCACGAGGACGAGATGAAAATTGAAGCATCCGACTTAACCATCGACTTTATCCTCGACGAACGCGCCCGTGAACTGGCCACCGAATTCCAACGATTTTTCGATCTGGTGCGTACGGGCAAACTGGTCGAGCGGGTCAAGGCGCATAATCCGGATGCCGCTCCGAATATCCAGGAATTCCATGGTTTGCGATTCATCCCGCAGAGCCAGATTGATGCGATGGTCGATGGGTCCAGTTTCCAGAATCCTGGCTATTGACAGGCACTTAATTGAACTTAATAATTATGAATAAACGGTTGTCAGCACCTGATTCCTTCATTAAAAAAGCTTGTTATGAAAAATAGATTTGTACTAACGTTGTTAATGGCGGCGTTTTTTCTGGGACTTCATGCCCAGAGCGACTTCGATCCCACCGCCTACAAGATATTATTCCTCACCAAGGATGTGACCACGGATGGTGTTCTTGAAGAACAGGGTATCATCAACGACTTGCGGAGCCGTGGATTCCAGGTGGACATCACCTACAACAATGCCGGATCGGTTACCATACCGGTCGATGTTGAATTTTCATTTGACTTAATGAATGATTATGACTTGGTGATCATCGGCCGGGGCGTCAGCAGCGGAGATTTTACCGAGATAGATGCCTGGGCCGCGGTGACCACTCCCATCATCCATTTCTCCGGCTACATTGTACGCAACAACCGGCTCAACCTGATGAATACCGGAACCGCCACCCGGGAGGTAACGGATGCATCAACCGTGGCTATGGACCGAGTAGCCAATATATCCATTACGGACAACCCCATTTTTACCGGCCTGGACAGCGACGGTGACGGTATGATCGGCTACCACACCTGGTTTTACGACTACGTCGGATACGGTGCCGATACCTTTGAGTTAAACCACAATGCCACGATGCTGGGTGCCTGGGCAACCGGTTCTGCCGGTGATGGTAATGTTGCCATTGCTATGTGGAACGCGGGCGTTGAGACCTATCCGGGCTCAGGCGATACACTGGCTGGTGCACGCATGTATTTTCAGATGGGCGCTGACGATAATTCCAGCCCTAAGGTCAGGAATTATACGGCATTCACCGATGAGTCAACCCTGCTTTTTCATAATGCCATTAAAATGTTGCTTGGGGCTACACCGGATGGTCAGATCATCCCGGTACAAAGCAACAGCCTGGGTAAAATTGCTTTCATCACCAAGGATGTTGATGAGAGTGGCAACCTGGAAGAAATTGAAGTCATCAGCGAATTGCGTAAGCGCGGCTATGACGTCGACGTGAGCTATAACAATGCCGGTTCCATTACCGTGCCTGCCGACTTTGACTTTTCCTATGAAGCGCTTAACAATTACGACGTCGTGATTCTTGGTCGTGGCGTCAGCAGTGGCGACTTTACCGATGCGGAAGGATGGGCGACCGTTGAAACTCCCATCATCGTATTTTCCTCCTACCTCGTTCGGAACTCCCGACTGAAACTGGTCAATTCAGGATCAGCAACCCGGGAAGTGCAGGATGGCTTAACCGTTGCGATGGATCGCGTTGCCCATGTAGCCATCGCAGACAATCCACTATTTACCGGAGTGGATACGGATATGGACGGCATGATCGGTTACCATACCTGGTTTTACGACTACGTCGGCTACGGTGCCGATACCTTTGAAATGAATCACAATGCCACCCTGCTGGCTTCCTGGGCGACCGATACCAGCGCCGGAAGCGGCAATGTAGCCATCGCCTATTGGGATGGCGGCGTGGAACCTTATACCGATGCCGGCATCACGCTAGCCGGGCCGAGATTGTACCTGCAAATGGGAGCTGACGATGGATCCAGCCCCAAACTGCGCAATTACACCGCATTTACTGAAGAATCCTGGATTGTCCTGTTCAATGCCCTGACCTGGTTGTCGGGGGGCACTCCTACCGGCGTCTTACCCCAGCCCGGACCGGTCGCTTATTGGAACATGGATGAAGGAACCGACGTTGTGGTCAAGGATGTGATCGCCAACGCCAATGGGGAGATCCGCAATGGCAATGGCATTACCTGGGAAAGTTGCGGGGTCAATCAATCCCTGAATTTTGGCGGAGCCACCAAGTCCGATGCCATCGTCTGGGTCAACGATCATCCGAACGTCAATTTCTCCGGATCCCAGAGTTTCTCCATTTCAATGCTGGCGAAAATCGACCCGTATGCCAATACGGCCGAGATGAACCTCCTCTTGAAAGGGGATAACAAAAACGACGGAACCCATTTGCCGAATGGAACCGGAAAATGGTACGCCGTAGCTACCAAAGACGGTGAGTTACGCTTTGCCCTTGATGACGATGTAACCAAGACGCAATTGGGCATACCCATCGATACCACCATTTTCCCGGCCAACCAATGGAACCACATTGTGGCCGTGAGGGATCGCGATGCCGACGTATTGCGGTTGTACATCAATGGCGTCATGATGGGTAGCTTGCAGGACGATACCGAAGAAGACATCTCGACCACCGGGTTACCGCTGGTGATCGGCAATTACCACTCCGGATCCCGCATCATTAATGGTGGACTGGATGAAATTGCGATTTACGATTTCGCCCTTTCCGACGAAGAGGTTAGCGACTTGTTTGCTGGAATGGAGATTACCGATGATTGTGCGGTGGTAGCCACCATTACCGAAGCGAGCGACGATGCGACGCTTAGTGCACTGACCATCAGCGCCGGTACCCTGGAGCCGGAATTCAATCCTGGCATCACCAGCTATAAAGCAACTTTGCCTCAGGGAACCGCCAGTGTCACCATCGATGCAACGGCGAATCATCCGGCGGCAACGGTTGCCGGTGCGGGTGAATTTACCAATGTGCCGGGAACCGCCACCATCACGGTGACGGCTGAGGACGGTTCGACCAAGGATTATTCCATCTCTTTCTTCCTGGAGGGAGTGGGTAATACCAAGACGGTCATTGAACCGGGTTTTGAGACGCTGTGGACGGCCATCAATGCAGCCAACGATGGAGACACCCTCGTCCTGAAGAATGGCGAGACCTATACGCCACTGGAGGCTTACACCATCAACAAGAAAATTGTGATCATCGCGGAAACCATCCCGACCTTGCCTAACCTTGAAAATCAGCCAATAATTGAAAACCTCTTCGCCGTCAGTCCATTGTTTAGTCTCCAGTTTGGAGCGAACATCCATCTGATCGGGATCGATGTAGACAACCAGGGTGCTGCCAACATTTTTAATACCTCGGACGAGACCGGTGCAACCATGGCAGTTTATGTCAACCGTTGCCGGCTGCACAATTCCACTGATGACATCTTTGATGATGCGCCGGATGGAGGAGCAACCATGACCAGGCTGACGTCCTGTGTGATGATCAACTCATACATTTACGATTCAGGGGGTGGCCATGGTGTTTACATCAAAAACTTCTACGGAGAAAGCGAGTTCCGGTTTGAGAACCTGACCATCTGGAACCTCGGCGAGCAATTCAACTGGATCCGGCATTATCCTGCCGGAACCACCCAGAAATATACCTACAATCACATCACCGGATACAATCTTTCCACCGACGAAGCCGATAATAAGGAACTCTTTGGTAACTCGGACAACCCGGATGCCGAAGCCAACCTGGACATCGAACTGAAAAACAGCATTTTCCATACTCAAATCTCTGCCAATGAGGGATCACTGAAGTTCAATAACACCTCCGGAGCACATAACATTACCATTAACAACAATGTCCTGTTCATGGTAGCTCCGATCTTTGATCTGGGAGGAACGATCAATAAATCGGCCAACCAGATCGGTGTCGATCCACAGTATGCCGATCCGGACAATCGTGACTTTACGGTCATGAACAGTGATCTGTGGGCAGCTGCCGACGACGGGCAAATTGTTGGGGCCACCTATTGGATGCCGGATTATGTCGATGATTTCAGCGACCTGCAAACCGTGTCACGAAACGACATCAACATCGAGAGGCTTCAGTTTGGATTGTTTCCCAATCCGACCAGCACCAACGTACAAGTACATTTCAACTTGAAACATGCCGGTCAGGTAAACATCAATATCCTGGACCTGACCGGTCGTTTTGTCAGGACGATCACCAATGGTGTCCTGGCTCCCGGAAATCATGATGTACTGGCTGACCTATCCGGACTGCAACCTGGTTTATACCTGGTGCAGCTCCGAGAAAATGGAATGAATGCCACCAGAAAATTGATCAAAGCTCAATAGGAATTCCAGAATTTTCGAAGAGGGAGCATGTGTCATGCTTCCTCTTTTTTTTAACACAAACAAAAAATCAATGCAAAACCGACGTTCCCTATGGTGGATGTGTGGATTCGTACTGGCGAGTCTTTCCTGTGGAGGTCCCGGTCAGTCGGCTCAGGATACGGACTTAAAGTTGGAATGGGAAATAACCAATCCGCTTGATTTTAGCCGGGAGGAGGTCGTAATGGTCCCTTCGGTGAATTGGCAGGAACTGAGCAGCAGCAAGGATGAATTGGTCTGGACTCAGTCGGGTCAACCCAT
>JAGQXC010000637.1 GCA_020436785.1 Saprospiraceae bacterium
ATCAATTAACCTGGAATTTGCAGGTCGAGTCCTTGACTGCCGTTCCAATCGGAAAATATTATTCCTGGAACACTTATTTGTTTTCAGATGAACAATTGAATTACCAGGAAGATTTCAAATTTATCACCAAACCCACTTCCCACGCGTTTGAACTGATGGAAACGAGTCAAATTTTGTTCCAGAATAAACACGGCAATCTAATTCATTTTTATGAAGAGTTGAGGATACAGGCTAGTGAAATCATTCAATTGATCAATAAGGAACTAAATTGAAAGGTGAATTTGTGATTAATGTCCAGGCAGTATTTAATTATTAGGAGTTCAGAGAGCAATACCTACATGAATAAGACAAGATAATATTCTTAGAAATATTTTACAAAATCTGCTTACCTGTAATAACACATATAAATATATTAAAATAGGCCATCGGAGAAATTGATCCGCACTTTGAGAAAGTGACCCAATCGTCTTAAAATAACAGCCCAATCTATTGGAACCGCCGTATTAAGTCCATTCTTTAGCCCGGGTATGCAGCCAGTTTTAAACAGAAATTACCACCCGCCAAACTCCATCGAAACTGCCTAAAATTTTTTAATGAGCTATTTGAAAAACGCGTAAATTAGACAGGGTCTAAATCAAATTAACTATGGCAAAACAGGGCGACAAAATCACCAATGACCGGACCGGGCAAACCATGATTTTCCTCCAAACCGGCAAAGAAAAAGCGGGTGCATTGCTGGAAATCGAATCCTTCAATCCCAGGTCCGATATGAGAGAACCAATCCATATACATCCGACACAGGATAGCTCTTCAAAAGTTATTTCCGGTGTACTGCATTTTTGGATTAACGGAAAAGAACAGGTTGTAAAACCTGGCGAAAAAATTGAAATACCAGCCGGTGTTCCGCATTGCTTTTGGAATGAAGACGAAACGGTGGCACACTCGATAAAACAGTTTAAACCGGCCCAGCATATTGACGAGTTTTTCGAATCGTTCTTTGCACTGGCCCGTGATGGGAAATTGGATAATAAAGGGATGCCACCATTTATGCAATTGCCATTATTGGGTTTAAAGCATAAGAATGATATCCGGGTGTTGAGTCCGCCATGGATGGTGCAACTACTGACTTATTGGTTGCTCGCACCGGTAAGTTATATACTGGGTTACCGAAGCAGTTATAAATCATCGAAATAAAGCCTTCCAGTAAAGCAGTCCCAAACTACTGTCCTTTCGTCATCGTATCATCACACCATCTGTTTATGGTAAACAGAAGACGTCCGGATTAACCTTTTTCCCGAAAACCCCGTGGGCTTTCCCCGAAGGCTAATTTAAAAACCTGTGAAAAATAGACCGGGGACCGGAACCCGGTGAGGTAAGCAACTTCTGAAATGGTCAGTTCATCGTTCTCCAGTAGCACCTTCGCTTCCCGGAGGCGTATATGCCGGATATAAAGCGCCGTCGACATTCCGGTAAGTGCCTTGATCTTACGGTATGCCTGTGAAGGGCTTAGGAATAATAATTTGGCCAAATGATCTCCAGAGAAGCCTTCATCATCCAGATGGGATAGAACGATTTGTTCCGCTTTGGCCACAAAACCATCGATAGGATCTTCGGCATCCGAATCATCCGAACGATTTGCTGTCAACGCCCCGCTGTATTTTTGCTGAAGGGTAGCACGCAAGTGAAGTAACTGAGCCAGGCGTGCTAAAAGTTCTTCTTTGTTGAACGGCTTGGTAAGATAAACATCCGCACCCCGGCTGATGCCTTCCACTTTATCTTTTGTCGTAACCCGGGCAGTTAGGAGGATAATGGGGATGTGGTTGGTACGATCATCATTTTTAAGCTGCTCGCATACAGCAAAGCCATCCAGGTCCGGCATCATTACGTCAGAAATTATCAGATCCGGAATGTGCTCAAAGGCTAGCTCAATTCCTTTTTTACCGTTCGGCGCATAGCGGATATAATAATTTTCTTCCAGACAATCCCGCAGGTATTCTGCAACATCTGCGCTGTCTTCGATGATTAGTATTTCCGGTTGATCATCAACTCGCCGCGCTGCTAATTCAGAGGATTGGGACGGCGTCGAGGTGGACCCATTTATTTGTCCGTAGGTCGGCTCCGGCTTGAAGATCAATGCTTTCCTGACTATAGGCAGCCGTACCCAAAATGTACAGCCTTGCCCCATGCGGGTATCTACTCCAATATGTCCATCCAACAGTTGGACGAGCTCTCTGGTAAAAGCCAGACCAATGCCGGTACCGCCGGAAATGGTTTCTTCGGTCCTGGCTACCTGATAAAAGCGTTCAAAAACGGATTCACGGTCTTCAGCAGAAAGCCCCTGACCAGTATCGCAGACATTTATGCCAAAAAACGGCAAACCAGCGACATTCTCTGTGCCAAAATGAACGTCTATGGCTCCATTATCTGGTGTAAACTTGATGGCGTTCGTGATCAGATTCGAAAGTATTATGGTAAGTTTTTCGCGGTCAACATCCATCATCAATGCGTCCGGAGTGGCATGGACATGATATTCAATTTGTTTGGCCTGTACCTGTGAATGAAAACTTTCAGCAAGGTACTTCACAAAGGGAATTACGTCCAATTGAACCATCTGAATCTCCAGATTACCATGTTCCAGCTTGGCCAAATCAAGCATCTCATTAACCATTTTTAGAAGTCGTTCGCCGTTGTGTCTGATCCGATCGCTGGCTTGCATTGATTTTTGGGCATTTCCGGTCGTAATGGCTTTTTTGATGGTATCCGTCATACCCAGGATAACGGTAAGCGGCGTACGAAACTCATGCGTAATATTCGTATAAAATTGGGCTTTCCAGGCATTCAACTCCTGAAGTCGCTCGCTTTCTGCCAATGCCAGTTTACGGGATAATTGAAATCGATACAGCACAAAGATCAACCAAACACTTGCCAGGAAATAGACAAAAATTGCCCACCTAGTTTTCCACCAAGGGGTAGCTATATGAATGGAAAGGATATGTGGATTTGGATTCCAGACTCCTTCGCTATTAGCTGATTTCAATTTGAAGGTATAGTTTCCACTGGGCACATTGGTGTAATAGACTTCCCGTCGATTTTTAGTAACTATCCAGTGCGGGTCTATGTCTTCTAACTGATAGGCGAAGGAATCCAGCTGGGGGAAGGAATAATTAATCCCGGAAAATTGGATGGCGAAGAAATTCTGCTGCGGGCTCAGTGAAATTCTTTCCAGGCTATGAAAGGGACCGGCTGAATCCAGGATTTGGTCGAACACCGTAAATCCGGAAATATAGGGTGTCGGATAAAAATGATTTAACATAAGACTATCGGAATGGAACAACTTGAAACCACCGGGATACGCTAAGCAAAGTCGGCCATCCTCCAGGATTTTAAAAGCGGAGATTTTTTCGGGAACTCCATAGGAGTTTGTAAAGAAACCAGATTTATGCTTCTCGGGGTCAAACCATTCCAATCCGGCTTCACTGTGCAACCAGATCTTGCCGGACCGATCCACGGGACCACTGGATGAAACCGGATATTTCAGATCACTAATTGGATATCTAACTCCCCGGTCCGGATGTTCCGGATCCACTTGCATGATCCCATGCCGAAAGCTGATGAGCCAAATCCCTCCCTTCTTGTCCTGGACTATGCTCACTAGATCTACCCGATCTGCAGTATCCCCCAAAGGATAGGGGAAATTGAAAAAGGAATCCCGCCGGTAATCGTAAACGCTGTAGCCCGTAGTGGAATTGATCCAGAGGTTACCTAAGCTGTCTTCGATCATGCTCCCCAATGCAAGGTGGTGATCGGCAAGAGAAGGATGCTGCAGCTCATCGAGGTATCTGACCGGCTTTCCGTCCTGCCATTTGATCAATCCGTGCGTTTGTGTGCTAAACCAATAAGAGCCATCGGAATGCTCCAAAAAACCATTCACAATTAACTCTGGATCCGGCCATATCTTTCCAGTATGGACCTGACCAATTGCAGGATTGAAATCATAATAGACGGTGTCATGACCGACAAGGACATAATGACCATTGCGCAAACGCGCATAACTTATGAGTGGAAATGGTGCGGGGCGAGGAAAATAAACCATCGACCATCTGCCCGTATTGGTCTCGTATTTGTAGATGCCACGATCTCCATAGAGCAATAACCAGAACGTATTTTCATTATCCGTTTTCAAAACACCTTTAATGGCTGTTCTGTTGTTCGGAAATGGAAGTTGCCCCAGTGGATAGCTAGAAAACTGCTGGCTAAGCGGATCAATTACAAAAAATTGATTTTGGTAGCCGTAAAACATACGTCCTGCCTCATCAATAAAATGAAATCGGTAAATCAATTCTTCATCCGGATTATTTTGGAGATCGGCCCTTATGTGAAGGTTGATCGGGTCCAATTCTTCGATACCATCTCCAGTACTTAACCACAGTATATTTTCCCCGTGTGGAATGATCCGGTTAACGACACGATGCCGGTTATCCGGAAAACGGGTGGAAGGCCGTTCAAATAGGGAGGTCACAGGATCAAATCGAACAATTCCGGCACCCCAGGTACCCAGAAAAAGCCTACCATCCTGATGCTGATATAGCGCTGGAATGCTATTTAATGCATTATTCTCCCCTGCCCCATAATCGTAATAATACCTATTGAATCGATGACTCTTAACATTAAATTTTAACAGACCGGATACTGTGCCAATCCATAACAAGGAGTCGTTGTTTACATCCCGATAATAGCATAGAAATTTATTGGCAGGCTCGAGCGAATTTTGATCGTCTTCCGCCAATTTAGGTTTGTAATTGAAATTTAAAACGGTATCCTGATCAAAAGGCAGGGCCGACATACCCTGGGATTTGCCGACCCACAGCGCATCCGATTCCCGATGTACCCAGTAGAGATATTTATCTTCATACCTGGAGCCAGTATAAATGGTAGTGCAATGGTATGTTTTCATATCCAATTGAAGCAACCCATAACCCCAGGTGGCTATCCATAACATTTGACGATCCAGATCAAAGAACAGGTCCCTAACCCACCATTGCTCGGTTCCTTCCCCGCATAGCGAAATTTGAATAAACGTAGAACCGTCGAAGCGCACCAGACCACCCTGACCACCGATCCAAATAAAACCTTGATCGTCCTTAATCATTGCACTGGTGCTACTGAGTGGGAAGCCATCTTTCCTGGTAAAAGTTGTAGGGTTATTGAACAAATTTCGAAGAGAAACTTCCGCATTAGATAGCGTTACCTGCGTTGACGATTGGGCATAGGCTTCATTATTTAAAAACAGCGCCAATAAGAGATAAGATGAAACAACCGGAAAGATCCTTACCATAAGAAAATTCCCAGCAACCAGCCTTTTGGTTATGCTCAACATATTTGAAAAGTTAGCATTTTTTTTCGGGTATAGCACCGGATGCAAGGATGACTAAAGTGATTGCAAAAATGACGAAAGTGTACGGGGAGCTTTCAGATTAACTTAACGTCATGATGAAAAGCTGTTATACATTCATTTTCGTCCCAATTATGTTATTAGGGCTTACAGCCTGCAATGAGCAAAACACCTCCGGCCATCCAGAGGATGAAGCCGGGACGAATGGTGAGCTCAAATCGGTAGAAATCCGTGGAGAAACACTACACTACCTTGAACAAGGTACCGGTGAACCCATTATTTTGATCCATGGGGCCGTGGGCGATTATACTGCGTGGGGTCAGCAAATGGACACCCTGGCCCAAAAATATAAAGTAATCGCCATCAGCCGCCGGTATGCCTGGCCGAACCGACAACCAGGCCCCGAGGATGCTTTTGACTGCACTGTAGCACAGCATGCCCAGGATCTGATCGCATTTATCCGAGCAATGGGACTACCTTCCACCCATTTAATCGGCCATTCATATGGCGCCATGATCGCATTGAGAACCGCCATTGATTACCCCGAACAGGTAAGATCACTGGTATTGGGCGAACCCGCAATGCAAAACTTAATTTCCGGTACTGCTCTGGGGGACTCTCTTATTGCCGAATCCAAATCCAGTTCCGACCGGGCTGTCCAATATTATAGGGCAGGACATAAGGATGATGCGATGAGGACCTTTATCAAAATGGTCCTGGGCACTGCAGAGGTTTACGATCTGGTACCACAGTCCTGGCGAGATGCATGGCTACGCAATCTGGTCGAAGCCATATGCATTAACGAAACCAAAGACTTTTATTCGATCAAACGCGAAGAATTAAAGACCATGAACTTGCCAACATTATTGATAAGTGGGCAATCTTCTCCAGCCATTCTGACCCTGACGATCGACTCACTCCACGCGATACTTCCTAACGATGTACTAAATGTGTTGCCAAATGCTTCCCACGGTTTGCAAGGCGAAAATCCTCAGGCTTTCAATGATTATGTCCTACGCTTTCTGAGCGCTCATTAAAAATCGAAACAAACAATTCAAAAATGAAACAGCTCTTAATTTTATGTTTACTTGCCTTAAGTCTCAACGTACGTGGGCAGGATGGGAAATTCATAGAGACCAATGGCGCAAAACTCTATTATGAAATTCATGGTCAGGGTGATGTCCTGTTGTTGCTGCATGGAAACACCATGAACCTTGATATGTGGTCGCCCTGGATGGCTGATTTGTCCAAGAAATATAAAGTCATCACCGTTGATTTGCGCGGCCACGGCAAATCGTCTTATCCGGCAAATGAAGCAACACACAAACAGTATGCTTTGGATTTATACGGATTGCTCGATGCAATAGGTATGGATAAATTCCGGGCGATGGGATTCAGTACCGGCGCCATGACATTGCTCCATATGGCCACGATGCATTCCGATCGATTCAAATCGCTCGTATTAATAGGAGGAGCACCATACTTCACAACAGAAACACGAAAAAAAATGAAAACGCTCTCCTACGACGATGTAGTCCTTAATAATCCGGATTGGGTAACGTATTCCAAAAATATTCACCCCGGAGGCGAAGATCAATTAAGAGGCCTATTTAACAATTACGTACGCTGGGCAGCTATCTATGATGATATGAATTTCACAGCACCTTATCTGTCACTCATAAAATGTCCAACTTTAATTATCCATGGTGATCAGGACAACTTCTTTCCGGTGGAAATTCCCATGTTCCTGTACGACCATATTCCTAACGCGCACTTGTGGATTATCCCGCATTTCGCACACGACACCCCTGAATACGGGACGGTTTTGGGTGATTTATTCCTTAATACGGTGCTGGAATTCATGTCGGGAGCCTGGAACGACTAAGATGCCATTAAGTGCAACACCAATAGAATAAATACGGAATATTTTGAAATAAACCAGAACCAACTGTCCTACTATAAACACATTCACCAAATAGCGCTAAATTTTAAAATATGAAAAAAATGAAAACCAGCACAACTACCATTCTGATATTCCTCACCTGCTTTACGATGTATGGACAGGTTAGAGTCAACCCAAATGGGAAGTTTTTTAATTACCATGGCACTAAAATATACTTTGAGGATACAGGCACCGGCGAACCACTTTTATTGCTCCACAACTTCTTCAATACTGCCGATTGCTGGAAACCCTATGTCGAACACTATTCCAGCCAATTCAGGACCATCGCCGTTGACATGATGGGCCATGGTCGATCCGATATATATCATGAAGAAGATTCAACCTTTAGGCATGGGGAGTATGCAAAGATGATTTTTGCATTGTTGGACTATCTAAAATTGGAAAAAATAAACGGAATTGGAGCTAGTAGCGGGGGCTCAACGCTACTTTATCTTAACGTTATGCAACCCGATAGGTTTAAATCGGTGATTACCGTTGGTGGTCATCTTTATTATAGCAAACAATGCAGGGACTGGATAGCAGAAATGGGAACGGATCAGCTTAGGGAATGGGCGCACTATCAAGGCCCGGAAAAAGAGAATTATTTGGCAAAGATGTTCTGGGAAATGCGAAATTATTCTGAAGGGGAGCCTGCCTTTACACCCGATATGCTGAATACCATCAAGGCCAAATGGCTGGTCGTAAACGGTGATAATGACGCGCCCGTACCAATACAACATGCGTTAGAAATGTATCAAAATATACCAAACAGCAGGCTTTGGATTGTCCCTAACGGTGGCCATTTGCCTCATTTGGTACCGGAGATTCAACCTGAGTTTTTACGAGTATCTCTCGATTTTCTAAACGGCAACTGGGACAGAAAAGATTGAACCCTGGTCAAGCTTGACACCGGGGAAGCGATCAAGGGCTGGCTGACCTATTTCTTCCGGGGAGGAGAACAATGGTATGCCATCCTGCTGGATTCCTCGCTCCAGGGGCAGGGCTGGGGCACCCGCTTCCTTGACCTGGCCAAGCAACGAACGACGGCATTGCACGGGTGGGTTATTCCGGAAGATCATGAGTTAAAACAAAATGGCGAAATGTATCAATCACCCTTGGGGTATTATACACAAAATCAATTTGTCATCCATCCAGATATCCGGAGCATCAAAAAAGATACGGTAAGCATAAAGATTTCCTGGCATAAGCCTGTTTTGTGAAGTAGTTCTGGCCCTGCTGAGTTGGTCAAAAATCTGGATGAACTTATTTACGACCACGAAGGAGGAAAGGAGTGGAATTATTTATAAATGATGCAAGGACAATGATAAAATTCTTTAGAAATAGCAGACTTAATTTGATTTCAGAAGGTATAACCTATAAATACATCATATACGCCAGGATGGAACATATTGATTGCATGTGCTGCCAAAACACGTAAAAGCAGTTTGGGTTCTCGAGCTACTTGCCTGGACCTTCCAAGGATTATTCATACGATCTAGTATGTAACCATTGCTATTTTCAATTCGGGCTGAGAATGTTTTTGGATGGCCTCGGATTTGTCATTGACCACAAAGAATCCCGTAACAAATGCTCGAGCAGGCAGACCACAAGTCCCATTGGTTAAGCCAATCTCTAGAATTCCTTAATTTCGAAATAATAACCTGAAAGATTCTCTTTTCTGTTTACCTAACCAACAGACATGCGTAAAATCATTGCCGCCATCAATATGTCCCTGGACGGGTATTGCGATCACACCACCATGACCGCGGACGAGGCTATTCATCGCCATTATGCCGACCTTCTTCGGGGCGCCGATGCCATCCTGTATGGCCGTACCACCTACCACCTGATGGAATACTGGCCTACGGTGGTGCAAACGCCGACCGGCAACCCGGCCATCGATGATTTTGCACTGGTGATGGATGCCATTCCCAAGATCGTTTTCTCGACGACTTTACAAGACATCGAATGGGACAGCGCCCGGCTGGCCAACCGTCCATTTGCCGAAGTGGTCAAGGAACTCAAACAACAGCCCGGCAGGGACGTCCTGATTGGCAGCCGGAGTCTGATCA
>JAGQXC010000638.1 GCA_020436785.1 Saprospiraceae bacterium
ATGCGGGGTAGGTGCCGTGGTCGTGATCACTGTAGGCCTGGCAATCGATATAGACTGGCATATCCCAGGGCAAGTACTCGACCAGGTGTGCCGAGTTGTCCGAAGTCGCCGGATCCATGGGTGTCACGTGCATAAAATCACAAAGCAATCCGGGCTTGGGATCGCCGTAGTGTACGTATTCATTGAGGCGCCAGTAGTACCAGGCCGCAAATTGCTCGGACAGGTTCCACCAATACCACTCGTGTTCGCCGCCATAGAACGTATGCGGATCGTAAACCGGCAGGTCGCAAGCTTCATAGACGCGGAGCACCAACTGCTCACTGCCGCACTCGGTCACATCGATGTAATCGTCGAAGACGAAGATATCGATCCAGTTCTCAATGGTGGCGTGGATCTGGTCGTAGTAGTGGTGGAAATCATACTCGTCCAGGCAGTTCTCGTAGAAGGACCACCAGTAATTGCGCCAATATTCGATGGTGTCCATGCTGGCCACAGCAAAATGCAATTGGTCACAGCAGTTGTCGTGGCTGCCGTCGTCGAGGTCTTTGGCATACACCCGGGCCCAACAGGAGTCCGGATCCAGGGTCACCTGGGTGATCTCGTCACAGACAGGGTTGGGAGGAGTATTGTCCTCGACCAGGGCCCGGCGATAAACTACTATTTCGTTCCAACAGCGGTCGCGAACCGCGTAGCGAATCCAGTGCCAGCCATTGGGTAGGTAGATCGAAACCTTACCCCCTTCGTCGATGTTGCCCGACTCGGTCACTTCCTTACCGGGATGGGAAGGATCGCTGTAGGTCACTTCAAAATAAACCTGCAACTCATCGTCGCAATCTTTCTTCACCAGGTCACGAATATCCGGGACATCCACATGGGCCTTGCAGTCGTGAGGGTTCGATTCGGCGATTAAGTCGTAGTCGTTGTTTAGAGCAAAACAATAGGTGTAACGCATATTATCAACCGAGATTCGAGAACCGTTGCCTATTATATCAAGGCGGGACTTAAATGTAATGTGTTTGATGGGTGCATTCCGGGAAACAATTCCCCAAAAACCCGAGTAGTAGTTAGGTATCATCGGCATGTATTGAACTTCTCCATCTGCCATTTGAACGACAACATCAATCAGTATGTCCTCATTATTAATAGGATCGTTGTTTAACGCTAAAATGTCGAAGCCAAATGATGAAACCGGGTTGTCAAAATCAATCTCTATCGTATAATCTGGATTATTTCCTGTCCGAAGATCTAAAAATGAGGTCCCATCAATCGGTGTAAGAGGACCAAATGGAGATGCATCTACTCTAGCTCCAAATGATGAACCGGTGGTGCTAAGCTCAAAATCATTCAGTTTTAATGGTGGGTTAATAAATGAAGTATCTGATGTAAATTCATTAAAATCTTCCGTAGTAATTTCGCAAGGACCCGTAGCCCCTGACCATTCCCCCAAATCTGTAAATACAGTGAGTTCACTTTCCAAAGAAATCACATGGGAAGTCAGGTATTTTGGATCAATCGCCGGTCCCTTCGTATCCGTGATCTTGATCCACTGAATGCATTGAGTGTCACGACGGGTACACCAGTCGTAGATGTCCCACACGCGGCGGATCTTGTACGACTTGCCGCAGGTAGGCAGGATGTAGTCAGTGTATTCGTAGACGATCATGCACTTGCCTCCTGTCCCGAAATCAGGCCCGTTATCGGTCCGGGTCGGGAGCATATAAGCCGGATCCTGCAGGGGATCCACACTGGACAGGTAAGGCGCCGGAAAGTAGCCATCACCATCGGTTGGCCAGGGATGGGCATACCCTTGTTCATCGAGGTAAGTGTCGCCGTCCTTGCCGGTATTCCATAGCAATTCAACGAACTTACCATTACGCAGTACTTCGGTG
The DNA here is from genome assembly GCA_020436785.1 of Saprospiraceae bacterium. Classification (GTDB taxonomy): domain Bacteria; phylum Bacteroidota; class Bacteroidia; order Chitinophagales; family Saprospiraceae; genus JAGQXC01. Next base: position 1,890 of record JAGQXC010000638.1, read on the forward strand.
GTGCACTCGATCAGGGTATCCGGAGGACAGACCACGCTGTCGATGGTCTCTTTCCAGATGAAGATGGTGTCGTCACATTCCCGGAAATTGCCCCACAGGTCGGTTGCCCGTACCTTGCGGGCCATATACCCGGTCAGCTCACGATTTTCGTCACAGTCGTAGCCCACGTATTTTTTACTGAGCACTTCCACCAGGGGCCCTCCGTACAGGGTGCAATTTTCCGTAGTGGTTACGCTGTTAGCGGCTTGCTCGGCAACCAGGCAACTGACGGTGATGTTGCGACAATCGATTTGGGGAGGATATTTGTCTTCCACTTTGATGTAACCCCAGCAGGTGTTACCTGTGTTGGGGTCGATCACTTTATAGATCATCTTTTGACCGATCATGGTACCATCCACCACATTCCGGTCCTGATAAATTTCATTGTAGTAATTATAGGGATAGGCAAGCATTGTGATGAGGTCCGGACAGTCCGGGTCGATGTCAGCAAGAACCACATTGGGGGTAATGATGCGTTCGCAAATTCCATTCATGGAAACCGTAACCTGATCCTGGCAACTGAGGTTGCAGATGCCATCCGGAGGACTGCGTCGCGGCATCAGGGATGCCCGGAAGGGAATGCGACCATCCGAAGCGGACACAATGTAGTACACCACCGTTAACTCACCATCATCGGTGGAACTGGTCAGGTTACCACTACCTGCCAAAGCAAATGTGGCGCCATCCCGGTAACTGTCGAAGAGGGTGTCCACCTGGGCGGAGCCGGCAGGAATCTGTGAAAGCTGATTGGCGCATACCGACGGCATCAGCGCTTCATCAACATGCCCGTCGAGAACCAGCATACGGCTCAAGACGTTTTTGCCTCCATCCAGGATGTAATCGGGCAATAAATTGATCATCACCGCCATGGTACCGTCTCCCGGGACCAGGTGTGTCACCGATTTACAAAATAAGTTCGGGTTGAACGAACCAATCTGATTCTGATCGGTGGTGAATTCTTCGAAACAATCATGGGTCTTGATGGTACGGACAATTGAATCTCCCGCATTCACCAATACGGTTGCTTCTTCGCACGAACCGGCCAATAATTTCTTAGCAGCGTGCGCCTGAATGGTCAGAACGACCGCACCTAATAAAATTACCAGTTTTAATCGCGTAAAATTCGTCTTACTCATGTGTAAGTCTTTGTGTGTTAACGTGTGGAGTTTTAAATAGTGCCTTTAGAAGACCGGAGCTTTCAGGACTCCGATACAAATGCAAAATTAACCTAATTCATTACCTGCCAACTACCCACTTTATAGTATGTTTTGCTTTAAAAGATCCAACCATTTATAATCATCAGATTGCGTGGATAATGCATTGTGTCCGGCAAGAATGTCCGGAATTAATTTAACAAAAATAATTGCACTATTGAACCGTCAGCCGGGTGCATTGGAATGCCGCGGTTTCTCTCCCGGGAATGGCTTGCAGAAGGGTAATAAAAAAGAGTCTCCGAAATCAATCGGCTAATTTCATCTCAAGCGCCTTTTTAACCAGGCTGGCCGTGTTATTCACACCCATTTTACGCATGATGTTTTTACGATGGACGCCTACTGTCTGGTCACTGATAAAAAGCAAATCTCCGATTTCCTTGTTGGTTTTTGCCTGAGTGATGTATTTGAGAATTTCTCTTTCCCGATTGGTCAGGGCATTGCGCATCAGGTAGGAATCGCCTTTGAGAACATAATCAGATGTTTTTGTTTTCTGTTCCCCGATGGACGGGATGGGTTTGACACCCGTGCCCATAAACGTCTCTCCGGTAAAGACCACTTCCAGTCCTTTTTGGAGATCTTCCATGCTGTTGCGTTTCAAAATGTAACCATCGGCACCATTGAGGAATGCCTTTTTCACAAATTCAGCGTTATCATACATCGAAACGACGATGATGCGGAGAGAAGCATTGCGGGATCTCAGTTGAGGGATTAGCTCCAATCCGTCGCCATCGGAGTAATGCAACCCCATGATGATCAGATCCAACTGTTCTACATCGCGCCAGTTCTGCGCATCATGGATCGAATAGGCTTGATTTACAACCCTTAATTTCTTTGATCCATTCAGATTTTCCAGCAAAAGTGCAAATGCATGTACAAATAACTCGTGGTCATCGATCAGACCAACCTTCACAATTTTTTCCATAGAATACCAGATTCACTACTACTTTAGATAGTAGTGGGCAGCCACTGTCGTACTATGCTTTTCGTCTTGTAAAGCATAGGTAAACCCCTTTTGAAGGCTATAGGCTCCGACCTCGCCATTGCGATCCAGTGCCAGGTAGCCGATTTGCATATCCCGGGGTTGTTTCTCCCTTTTGGCTATCCGTTCAACTGCCTCCATGCAAGCTTCCTGAGGGGTACGACCCTGCCGCATCAATTCCACTACCAGAAATGATCCGACCGTCCGCATCACCGCTTCACCAAGTCCGGTCGCCGCCGCACCACCGATGTCAGGATCGACGTATAAGCCTGCACCGATGATGGGAGAATCTCCCACACGTCCGTGCAACTTGTATGCTAATCCGCTCGTGGTACATGCGCCTGCCAACCTACCTTGATGATCCAGGGCTAACATGGCTATGGTATCGTGATTTTCAACGTTTATAATGGGCTTGTATTCTGCTGATTTCTTCCATTTCTCCCAGGCTTGCTTTGCTTCCTTCGTCAGGATGTTTTCCTTTTTGAATCCTTGTGAAAGGGCAAAGTCCAGGGCGCCTTCTCCGGCTAGCATGACATGGGGCGTCCGCTCCATCACCATGCGTGCGACTGAAATTGGATGGCTGATGTGTTCCAGAAAACAGACACTGCCTGCATTACCGTATTCGTCCATAATGCAAGCGTCCAGGGTAACCTTGCCATCGCGATCGGGCAATCCGCCCACTCCGACCGTCATGTTGCTGGCATCGGCCTCGATCACCTTTACGCCTTCCTCAACGGCATCCAACGCCCGGCCCTGTTTGGACAGGATTTCCCAGGCTTTGACATTCGCTTTCTGACCGAAATCCCAGGTGGAGACCACCACCGGCATCCGCGCCACGGTTGGTTGACGCCGCAGCGACCTGCGAAGCAAGAGCGTTCCGGACGAAGCAATGGTGGTGTGTAAAAAATTCCTTCTGGAAAACATATTAATCGGCGCTAAAAAATGAATAACCCTAACTTAGCCGAAAAATAACCAGTTTAAGATATATGCAACAGGTTACTTTCGGTATTTCCTGGATTTTAATAAAATTTATGGGGCTTTTGCCGGAATCCTTGATTCGGCGGCAAATTTCGTTGATTGCTTGGATTTTAAGGACCTGCGTCAAATATAGAAAAAAAGTTTTATTTCAAAACTTAAATCGAGCATTCCCCGACCGGTCTGCCGATGAGATCGAACGGATCGCCAAAGCCAACTACCACATCCTTGCCACCACCCTCGTTGAAAGCCTGCGTGGCTTCACCATGAAGAAATCCGAAGTGTATGAACGATTTCAGATGGAAAACACCCATTGCCTGGATCGTTATTATGAAAAGGGACAAAGCGTACTTTTGTTAAGTAGCCACATCGGCAACTGGGAATTTGCCGCGCTGGGCCTGGGATTGTGTCTTAAACATCCGGTCCTGGGCATTTATAAGCCATTGAGTAATCCTTATTTAGATAAATATGTACTCCGAACCAGGAGTAACTTCGGGGTGCATCTGATTCCGGTCAAAAAAACCCAACAAGCGGTATTTGCCTGCCGGGAAAACCCCGGATGTCTGGTGCTGGTCGCAGACCAAAGCCCCGGCAAAATTAATAAAGCCATCTGGAGCACCTTATTCGGCATTCCGACGCCTTTTGTCCACGGCCCTGAAGTAATTGCCAAACAGAATAACTGGCCGGTGTTTTATGGCGACATCCAAAACACCAAACCGG
>JAGQXC010000115.1 GCA_020436785.1 Saprospiraceae bacterium
ACATTTCCTCCATGTATTTGGCATTAAAGCGGTAGAAGTCCGCCAGTTCGGCCACGCTGTCGATTTCGGATTGGAACACCGTTTTGGATTGACCGAGCATGGTGGCCGCATTCATCTTATCCCGAAAAGGTCCGGCAAGCAGATCGGCAGCTTTCAGAAAAATCGCTGCCCGCTCGTGCCAGGGCATTTGTTCCCACAGGGGTTTGGCATTCAGTGCCGCCTGGATGGCGTTTTGAACATGATCAGCACTTCCCCGGTGGTAATGACCGAGCACATGATGACGCTCATGAGGGGGATGTATGGCATGCAGGTCGCCCGTTTCAACGTTCAGACCGCCAATGGTCATAGGGATTTGGACTTCATGGCCTTTCAACATCTGCAACGTCGCTTTTAAGGACGCTTTTTCAGGAGACCCGGGCGCGTAATTCAATACAGGCTCATTGACCGCATGAGGGAGTGTAAAAAATGCATTTGTCATGATTAGGTGCTATTTCAGGTTTGCTAAATTTATTTGTTCAGGCAGGAACGGAGAGGCGTCTCCCCCACCCTTGATGATCTCTCGGACGATGGTTGAGCTGATGTGAGAATAGGCTGGCTGGCTGATCAGGAAAACCGTCTCGAGGTTATGACCTACAATATGGTTCAATTGGGAAATGGTTTTTTCATAATCGAAATCCGAAGCGTTTCTCAGGCCCCGTAACAGGTAACTGGCTCCCACTCGCTGACAATAATGTGCCGTCAAGCCTTCAAAATAATCTATGCGCACTTGGGGATCATGATCGAATACCTGTTGCAACCATCCCAGCCTTTGCTCCAAACTAAACAAAGATGTCTTCTGAGAGTTGATGCCCACCGCCACGATGATTTGATCGAACAGCGGTAAATACCTCGACACCAGGTCCACATGTCCAATGGTTATGGGATCAAAGGACCCGGGGAATACGGCAATCTTTTTCATGCAATCATTTTTTGATACAAGGAATAATTTTCCTGGTCATAACAAACCAGAATGACTCGTTGCAGGGAGTGCCAGTCCCGATCCTGCAGGGCCTTTAATTTCATCAACACCACCTTCGCAGCACGGTCTTTTGGATAGCCATAGACGCCGGTACTGATGTTTGGAAATGCAACGGAATGATAGCCAAGCTGCTCAGCGAGTAGCAACGCGTTTTCATAACAAGCTCCCAAAAGGCGATCCGCTTCCCGCGGAGCATGATCGGGATAGATCGGTCCTACTGCATGCAATATGCCTCTGACCGGCAATTGCCCTCCAGTCGTACACATGACCTGCCCGGCGGGTAATGGCCCATGTTTTCGAACATACCTCTCACATTCCTGGTTGATGACCGGCCCAGCTGCCCGGTGTATGGCTCCATCCACGCCGCCTCCGCCTTGTAACCAGGTATTGGCGGCATTTACGATAGCATCTACCGCTTGTGTGGTCAGATCTCCGTGGATGACTTCAATTTGATACATGGTGACGTAAAAATCGAAATTAACCCGGATATTACCAGCACAAACCTGACGGAAACGCCTGTCCAGTAACCGCTGCTCCCCGGATGAGACGTTGGCCGGGGTTGTCAGATCGATATTGGGCCACGATATAAAACCAGATTAAAACGATGTTGTTAGACCGGATCAAAGCCCTGGAACAAGAAAGTAAAAGTTTGCATGGGAACGGAAAAACCCGACAGGAATGGACACATCAAATGACTGAATTTGGGCTTCGGTTCCTGAACGAACTGGAAGAAAGCAAAACCTATTTCAGTCCGGACGCTGCCATCAAAAATCCGGATGGGTGGACCATTTCGGAAGAGGGGTATCCGATGGACCGGTTGCTGACCATCTACGAAAACGAGATTTTACACCGAGGCATCAATGCAGCTTCTGGCGGACATTTCGGGTACATTCCCGGCGGTGGACTCTATCCGGGCGCTATCGGAGACTACCTGGCAGCTACTGGCAATACCTACAGTGGGATCGCCTATGCGTCACCGGGTGGAGCCCAAATGGAAGAAGCATTGATCCACTGGATGTGCCAGTTGGCGGGTTGGGATCATGAAGCCGGTGGGACACTTACCTCCGGGGGATCACTGGCGACGCTTACCGCTTTCATTGTGGCCCGCGACCGGTTCATCCAGGAATGCAGCCAGATCCGTCACGCCTGCATCTACCTTACTTCCCAGGTCCATCACTGCATTCACAAAGCCATCCATCTGGCCGGTTTGCACTTTGCACAGATTCGGAGAGTCCGGATGCGGGAAGACTTTACCATGGATACGGATGACCTGCGAAAAACAATTGAGGAAGATGTAAAAGCAGGATTGGTGCCCATGATACTGGTCGGATCTGCCGGAACCACCGATACCGGCATCATTGATCCTCTGGAGACCATGGCTGATATGGCCCGGGAATTTCAAATGTGGTACCACATCGATGCCGCATATGGCGGCTTTTTTGCGCTGGTCCCTGAATTGATCCACTTGTTCAAAGGTTGGGAAAAAGCCGACTCCATCGTTATTGACCCCCATAAAGGATTGTTCCTACCCTATGGCATTGGTGCTGTATTGATCCGCGATCGTAAACTACTCTTTCAGAGCATGCGGTATTCGGCAGCTTACATGCAGGATGCCGACCTGGAAACCGTCAATTATTCTCCGGCAGATTTTTCACCAGAGTTGACCCGGCATTTTCGCACAGTCAGAATGTGGCTTCCGCTAAAGTTGTTTGGAGTTCAACCCATCCGGGCGGCCATCGAAGAGAAATACCTGCTGGCGCAATATGCTTACCGGCAATTGGAACAGGCTGGCTGGTATATGGGGCCTAAACCCGTACTTTCGGTCTTCCTTTTCCGGGTCGGTAATTCCAAAGGATCGAATGAGGTTAACCGGTTAATCATCCAGGACATCCATGCCGATGGCCATCAATTTATTTCTTCCACTTCTCTCGATGGTATCTTCTGGTTGAGGATTGCCGTTCTATCTTTTCGTTCTCATTTAAAGCAGGTTGAACAACTTCTAGCCCTGATCACTCATGCCAGGAATCGCCATGATGCCCCGGGCAGTTGAACGAAAAGTTTACTAATCTGAAACATATACATTAATTAAAATAATATTTATCAAAATCATATATTTTACTTGTACTTAAATGAAGAATAATATATATTTGATTACTGTCTGATTCAAATCATTATTCCGAATAAGGGAGCTAATAAAATAGACTCGATCACGAATTAGGCATGGGTTTCTGGCAGATAGAGCCCGGATTGGGAAATCCGTTTTAAAACGGTTTGCTCTCTTGCAGCGAGGAATAATAACGAGGATGCCGAATTTTAACCAATGAAGTATCCTCCTCTCAGAATCATTCTAACGGGCGTCAGAATGATTTCTGAAAAACTTACACCATCCCAATGACAGTTCCCGACGATCCGAAACGGTGAAGAGGGAAAAGAAAGTGGTGATAAGTATCCGGAAAAACAGGGATGAGCCTGCTCAGTCCTGTTTTTCCATTTTTGTCCCTCCCCTTCTCACCAAACCAACCAACTAGTTCAGTCTCAGTGACCTGAAAAAATGATCACTGATGGCTTCATTGCGCTCCAAAGGATAGAGTGCTTGCAATAAATAAAACCGGTTCCCGCGAATAAATGCCTTGGCCCGCACGACCGATTGTCCATTTTGATAGTGAATGCGCCAAACTCTGCCCGGATACTGGTAACTGTAATCTTCATTCTGGTACATCAGTTCACCATCAATGGCTCCAACCGACTGCTCTACCGTGGTCTCCAACATCGTTTGAATCAAATCGAGTGAATCTTCCAGGTCAAAATCGAGCGGATAATCTACGTAGGAGACCCTGTAGGAAATGTGCGTTGAATCAGCTCCCGGCGGACTGCTGGTGAAATTATGGTATTCCAGTTGTCCGATGTCCGTCTTTGCCCTGATGATCTTCTCGTGCATTTTGGCCGGTACATCGATTGAAAATTTACCCTCCGCATTGGAATAGAAATACCATGCATCCTGAATGAACCAAGTCAATATACCAAGCATTATATGAAGTACCATCTGTCTTTCTGTATGCCTAATTAACGAAAATTATCAGCACCTTTGTCCTGATCCGAGATACGCATTATGAAAAAATTAACACATCTGGCGACCATCTTCGTTTTGTTTTCATTGGCTTACCAATGCGCACCTGCCGGAGAAGAGGCCGATGTGGATGAAACCGAGGCGTATTTCGACGATTTCTTACCGGCTGAAAACAAATGGGGATTTTTAGACACTACCGGGAGCTTGATCATACCACCCCGGTTTGACCAGGTCGGCTCCTTCGCCGAAGGATTGTGCCCGGTCAACTCCGGAGGAAAATGGGGATACATCGACTCGCTGGGAAATTGGGTGATCGAGCCCCAATACAAAGGTGCCTGGGGATTTCACCGGGGACTGGCACGGGTATGGAAATTTACGGACGATTATGCGTTTATCCACGCCAATAACCAGGAGATAATCCACCCCGACTATGCAGAAGTTAATGACTTCACCCATGGTCGCATCCGGGTAAGCGACGGCGAAAGAACCGGTTTTTTGGACCTGCATGGGAATCTGGTCATCCCCCTACAGTATCAAAGTGCTTCGGATTTTAATCGTGCCGGTTTATCCAAGGTTAAGCTGGATAACAAGTACGGAATGATCGATACCACCGGCCGAATGACCGTACGGGCTGAATATGAATGGATGGGCACTCCGGGTGACCGCTACCTAACGGTTCGTATCGATCACCAATATGCTCTCCTGGATATGAGCAACGGAAAACTCCTGGATGGCCGTTATCAGCAAGTTGCGGAACCCATGGACAGACGGATTGCCGTTAAGAAAAATGACCAATGGTCGATTCTCGATACGGATTCAGGGCGTGAAATTCCGATCAAGGGCGATCCCGTTCAGGGATTGGGACTTGATCGATGGGCGGCGTATAACGTGGATGCCTGGGATCTGCTTGATGGCGATGGGAACGTATTGAATGGGAAGGGTTTTAAACAGATAAACCGTTACCAGGAAGGACTCGCGTGTTGCCGCCAGGGAGATTACTGGGGATACCTGGCTCCTGACGGCAAGCTCGCCATCCGGCCAACGTTTGGATTAGCCTGGGATTTTGTCAATGGATTTGCCCGTGTAGCCGGCAACAAGGGAACCTACTTTCTTAACCCGCATGGGGAGGAACTTTATCAGTCCGACTGGCTTGATCTCCGGGATTTTGTCAATGGTCGATGTCCGGTCCAAATACGCAATTAAGGAAGCCACAGGCCTTAAAAAAATCCAGAAAGCTTATCTTTGTTGCGCTTTTCAAAAACCAAGTAAAAAGAACGTAACATGCAGTTTGACATCATCATCATCGGAAGTGGCCCGGGCGGGTATGTGGCGGCCATCCGTGCATCGCAATTAGGGAAGAAGGTAGCGATCGTGGAACGGGAGTCCCTTGGTGGCATTTGCTTAAACTGGGGTTGCATTCCAACCAAAGCGTTACTCAAGAGTGCTCAGGTCTTTGAATACCTGAAGCATGCGGAAGATTACGGCATTAAAGTCAAAGGGGCGGAAGCCGATTTCGATGCCATCATTAAGCGGAGTCGTGATGTTGCCGATGGTATGTCCAAAGGGGTCCAGTTCCTGATGAAAAAGAATAAGGTTACTGTCATCAACGGCGTCGCCAAATTATTGCGTGGTAAGCAAATCGAAGTCACCGCAGCCGATGGAAAAAAAGAAACGCATTCCGCGGATCACATCATCCTAGCTACGGGAGCACGGTCCAAAGAATTGCCCAACATCAAAATTGATGGCAAAAAAATCATCGGATACCGCGAAGCCCTTACTTTGCCTGAGCGGCCTCAATCGATGGTCGTCATGGGTGCCGGAGCCATTGGGGTCGAATTTGCCTATTTTTATCATTCTCTGGGGACGAAAGTAACCATTGTGGAGTTTCTTGAACAAGGACTTGTTCCCCGAGAGGATGCGGATATTTCCAAGGAACTGGCCAAAATTTTCAAGAAAGATGGCATTGATGTACGTGCCGGTGCCAGCGTTGAAAAAATTGATACCTCCGGCAACGGATGTAAAGTAACCGTGAAGGACCGTGCCAATGGCAAGGAAGAAGAAATAGCCTGTGACATCGTGCTTTCCGCAGTCGGGGTTAGTCCCAATACCGAAAACATCGGACTGGAAGCCCTGGGAATAAAAACCGACCGGGGACTTGTCCAGGTGGATGAGTTTTATCGGACCAATGTTGCTGGAATTTACGCCATCGGTGACATCATACCCGGCCCCGCCCTGGCTCATGTCGCCAGTGCAGAAGGCATCACCTGTGTGGAAAAAATTGCCGGATTATCGGTTGAGCCCATTAATTACAACAACATTCCTTCCTGTACGTATTGTTCGCCGGAAATCGCATCGGTGGGATATACCGAAGCAGCAGCCAAGGAAGCCGGTTACGAGGTCAAAGTCGGAAAATTTCCATTTTCCGCATCCGGCAAAGCCAGTGCAGCCGGCGCCAAACAAGGATTTGTGAAAGTGATCTTTGATGCCAAATATGGAGAATGGCTGGGGGCCCATTTGATAGGCATGAATGTTACGGAAATGATTGCCGAAGTGGTCGCTGCCCGCAAACTGGAGACGACAGGCCATGAAATCATCAAGAGCATTCACCCACATCCTACGATGAGCGAGGCCATCATGGAGGCTGCAGCCGCCGCGTATGGGGAAGTCATTCACATTTGAATTCTGCGATTTGCTATAAACCCAACTGTTTGGCCATCCTTGAAGATTTATAAGGGTTCCAAGGGTCCTTGTAGGAAGAGTAGAAGAACAACTCCTTGAAATGGGCTACCGACCGCACAATCCTCAGGTAAAATCCGGTATAGAGGACCATTAGTGGCAAATAAATGAACAAACGCCGCTTTTCTTCCGGTTTTTGGACAATAAAGATGATGGCTGCAAACTGGATGAAATTTGCCATTGAATACAAGAGGATATTCATGGGAATGATAAATTTCAGTAATCCTCCAAAATTGAACAGGATATCAATGAAGTAGATGTACCACTTAATGTTCATGAAAACGTTGTAGGTAAGGTTTTCCAACGAAGAAAAAAAGTTTGAGAATCTGAACTGTTCATTGGGATAGAAGATGTCGCGATGTTTCCGGAGCCGGAAACGGATGATCGACTTGTCCCAGCGCAGCCGTTGCTTGGTCAACTTGGCAAATGAATTCGGAACACTGGTCAGACCATGTGCGGATGGTTGAAAATGCACTTTGTATCCAAGCTTACGGATTTTAACCGTAATATCCCCGTCCAGTCCGGGCCCGATGTCCCATCCGCCGATCCGGTGAATGATGTCAGCGCGAAATGCTCCAAAAGCACCGGAAATGATGCGGTAAATACCAAGGGTGGAGGTGACCAGCCGTCCGGTAAGAATCACCTTCAAATATTCGATGGCCTGCAAGGAAGTTGCCAGGCTCTCCTGGTGGTTCCGTACTTCCAGGTTCCCTCCCACCGCTCCAATTTTCTCATCATAATAAAAAGGTAAAATGACCTCCTCGATGGCGTCACGGTCAAACGAACAGTCGGCATCCAGGTGAACGATGTATTTTCCACGAGCAAAAGAAAGGGCTGCATTAGCCCCCGAGGCCTTGCCTCCCCGAACTTTATTTGAGATGAAAAGGTCTATCAACCCATTCTGCTCCAGGTCCCGTCCTATCCAGGCCGTTTGATCATCCGAACCATCATCCACCACGATCAACTCGAAATTACGGTACGTTTGCTCAGCCAACGATTTCACTAATTTAAATAAATGGCGCCCTTCATTTTTCCCCGGTACGATGACCGAGACCAGCGGTTGCTCCCGGTACAGCCTTCGACGGGCCTCTTCCCAATCGCCCCGGTAGATCTTCCTTTTGATAAAATAGAAAAACAGGACGATGAAATCGATCAACACGTAACGGGTAAATTCGAAGAAGAAAAAAAACCAAAAGACACGAAGAAATTTCTGCCACCCGGCTGCCTGCCAGTAATCAATAAACTCAAACGGATCTACCATGCCGGCCGATTGAGGTGCTCAATAATTTCCAGTTTAACGTCTTCCCGGTGGTTGAGCGCTAGCCAGGAACCTTCAAATTCAATGGAAAGATTTGTCAGGTTGTCTTTGATCAGGTGGGACAATAAATGAACCGTACGTTCGACAATTCGTTGTGCCAGGTCCTGACTGCATTGTAAACAACTAAATACCAAAGCATTGTCTAGAACACTCAGGAAATCAATGGATTGCAGCGATGATTTGACCTGGTTGGCAATGTTGGTTCTTATAAGTTGGTAACCTTGACGCCCCATCTTATCCAGCAGCGTTTCATAAGGAGCCCAACGGATGAAGCCAGCCATTACTCTATTTTTTCCGGCTTTGGTAATTTCATACTGCATATTCAGATAAAATGCAGCTTCGGAAAGTGTGCCCGGAATGTTGCTTTCTGTAGCGGGTTGTCGGGTAAAATCAGCACCGGCCTTCACAAATTCCATGGCTTTATCCGTCACATGGTAGGTATATATGTTCCGCTTGAACAGGTGTTCGACTTCCGTGGTCTTGTGACAGGTGCAACAGGTCGCAACTATTTGAAAGGCCTGGAACTCGTGATGGCAGGTATTGCAATGATGCATGACCGCCGGTTTGTCGTAATCGATGCCAATATGTTTGAGTGATTTGTCACATTTTGGGCAACTCAGATCCTGATCATTTTTCATGAAGGACTTTTCCGGTCCGATGTGGGCACAAGAGAAATGGTGGATCAGATCCTGACTGGTCAAATAGGTGCTATGACATTTTGGGCAGGCCTCCCGGTACATCAAAAAACCGTCTTCACATGAATTGCACGTATAGACCGAATCCTGAAATTCAGTGTGGAACAACCCTTCTTCAACTGCAAATTCCAACAAACGGTAAGGAGATTTGCCTGCAAGAAGGCCCTCCAGGATCATGTACGTGTATCCCGTACTGGAATTCCGGTCAATAAAGGCTTTGAGGACATTTTGTTTGCGGGATAATAAATAGATCAAAAGTTTGTAGATGGTATCTTTTTCATAGGTAGGAAACGTCTTCAACTGAAAGTTGACAAGGTGGGCTTTGATGACCTTTACTTGTTCTACGGCGGGAAATAGTTGATCCAACTGATGAATAACCCCATCGACCAATTGGCGGTATTTGAATTCCAACTCCATCGGCTGATGGATAAATATTGGCAGAAGCCGGGCTGTCCAATCGGATGCCGATCGGAAACGATGCAACAAATCCTTCATCAACAAGGTGCTCGTTGGCTGAATGATTGCGCCATCGTAGCCCTCAAATAAAGCCATGTCACCGTCAAACCGGTCGGTGATGTAAGCAAATAAGAATCCATCGCATTCCAGGTCAAGAATGCGCTCTTTAGACTTTTGTAAAGTCTTAATGCTTTTGACCTGCGTATTAAGTTGCATAACCTTGAATTATATCTCAACCGCACTGCCACTCCCCCAATAAAGCGACAGGCTTGTTATTAAAGTGTAATGACCCGCTTGTATACAGATACGTTCATTTTGTAAAATGCTCTCCACTTCTCTCTTTCCACTTCATTAAGCGGAATGATGTCTGCGGCAATGCTGCGAGTGGTTGGTTCGTATTTTTTCTGAAATTCCTCAGGCAGTTCAAACGT
>JAGQXC010000116.1 GCA_020436785.1 Saprospiraceae bacterium
ACCGCCATTTTATGGGTGAGTAATGATCCGGATGCCCCTGCTAAAAGCTATTCCTACCGGCAATTGCTGGAAGAGGTGAATCAAGCGGCGAATGCGCTGAAAGAATTGGGCATTCAAAAGGGCGACCGCATTTGTTTTTACATGCCAATGGTCCCTGAACTGGCCATCGGGGTGTTGGCTTGTGCACGTATCGGTGCGGTGCATTCGGTCGTTTTTGCCGGATTTTCAGCTTCGGCGCTAGCCGACCGGATTAAGGATGCCAGTTGTAAAATGGTCATTACTTCCGACTACAATCCGCGGGGTGCAAAAAACATTCCCGTCAAAAAGGTCGTTGATGAGGCCTTGAGTATGGGCTGTGAATCGATCGAGCATGTGCTGGTCTACCAACGGACCGGAGAATCCGTCACCTGGCAGGAAGGTCGGGACCACTGGTGGCACAGCCTGGTAACCCGGCAATCGACGCATTGTGAGGCCGAGACCATGGACAGTGAGGACATGTTGTTTATTCTATACACGTCGGGGAGTACGGGCAAGCCGAAGGGCGTCGTGCATACCTGCGGCGGTTACATGGTCTACACCTGTTATTCGTTCCTAAATGTGTTTCAGTATCAACCCGGCGACATCTATTGGTGTACTGCCGACATCGGTTGGATCACCGGACATTCCTACATCGTGTATGGTCCCTTGCTGGCCGGAGCTACCTCCATGATGTTTGAAGGCGTGCCGACGTATCCGGACCCGGGTCGTTTCTGGGAAATTTGTGAAAAATACCGGGTAACGCAATTTTATACCGCACCTACTGCCATACGTGCGTTGATGGCCGCCGGCGATGAATGGCCGGAAAAATACGATCTGAGTTCCATCAAAGTCCTGGGCTCGGTAGGAGAACCGATTAATGAAGAAGCCTGGCATTGGTACGACAAACATGTTGGCAAGGGTAAAGCTCCCATCGTGGACACCTGGTGGCAAACCGAGACGGGAGGAATCCTGATCTCCCCGCTGCCCGGGATCACTAAGCTCAAACCGACCTACGCCACCCTGCCCCTACCGGGAGTCCAGCCTTGCCTGGTTGACGCTTCCGGAAAAGAACTGACTGAAAATGGCGTGGAAGGACTGCTGTGTATGAAATTTCCCTGGCCAAGCATCATTCGGACCACTTACGGGGACCATGAACGGTGCCGCACCACTTATTTTGCCACATTTCCAGACATGTATTTCACCGGGGACGGAGCCCGGCGAGATGAAGATGGTTTTTACCGGATCATCGGACGTGTGGATGATGTCATCAACGTTTCCGGACACCGTATCGGTACGGCGGAGGTAGAAAATGCCATCAACCAGCACGACGCCATCATCGAGTCGGCGGTGGTCGGCTATCCCCATCCCATCAAAGGTCAGGGGATTTATGCTTATGTGATTACCTCCAGCATGATTGATGATGTCACGGTTTTCGAAAAAGAAGTATTGAGTGTGGTGACCCGGGAGATCGGCCCGATCGCCAAACCGGATAAAATCCAGATCGTCAGTGGGTTACCGAAAACAAGGTCGGGTAAGATCATGCGGCGTATCCTGCGTAAGATCGCCGAGGGTGATACATCCAATTTGGGAGATATTTCTACCCTTTTGAATCCGGAAGTGGTGGATGAAATCAAAGAAGGCGCAAACGCCAGGTAGGTGACTTAAATTACATAAAATCTGTCCAGAGCACTTCATCTTTGCTGAACCAAGTATCTTCGCAGCTATGAAAGGAAGTGCTCTGTACAGTACGGTTCGTCTCAAGTGTCCTCGTTGCCATGAAGGCGATTTGTTTCAAACCTCCGTGTTTGACTATAAAGATCCATTGTCCATGGGGACCAATTGTCCGGTATGTAAACAAAAATATCATCTGGAACCCGGGTTCTATTGGGGTGCCATGTTCGTTTCTTACGCCATCAGTGCATTTCTGATGTTCGGATTATTGGCGCTGTTTTACTTTGGATTCAATACCTCACTGAATGCCGCCTTTGCGTGGACCATTGCTTTGGTGGTTGTTGTATTCGTTTACATTTTACGCCTTAGCCGGAGCATTTGGATCCATTTATTTGTTAAATACGATAAAAACTGGCAACATGAGTAAGTGGAGTTTTCTTTTTGTCTTACTGGGAGCTTATGCTTGTTCCATGGCCCAATCCGC
>JAGQXC010000117.1 GCA_020436785.1 Saprospiraceae bacterium
AAAAAATACATTGATGAAAAACTAGTTGAACATTATTACAATTCAATTTTATATGCTTCAGATAATGTATTTTTGTTTTCGGTAACCGGCTCACTTGCATCGCATTCAATTGACGACTCTCCCTCCATCGATTCATAAAAAACGGAAGCCTAATGAAAAAAATTTTCATCTGCATGAAAATAAAAATGGATGGTCATTTACGGCCGACCATCTGCCAATCCACCTCACTTTCCAACGACATGAATCAGCGATATACGACAAAGCTGGATCAAGTCCGGTACGGAGGACCCGATATCATGTAAAGATGTTGAGCGCAGCGTTGAATCAGTTCTTCATCATGCGCTCAAGTTGAGCCATTACCTGATGGCAAACCCGTTCTGCCGTTATCATGAAGTAAACCTTACGCTCTTCTCATACAGGAACAATTGATGAACACACTCGAAGACAAACTGTCACGCGCGGGAATGACCGCCTCATTCCTTTGTGCCATCGAATGCTCACTGACCACCTTCGCAGCCGTAGTTCTTCCTTTTGTCCTCGGATCACAAACGGAAATCTCATCCCGTTTCTTTGCGGAAACCGCGCACACCCTCGACTGGATCCTTCTGGGAATCGTGGGATGCCTGGCCCTGGGAAGCCAAATACTCAGCATCCCTATCCATCGAAAACCGGCCCCGCTCATCCTGTCCGGAATAGGATTCCTACTAATGATGTATGGTCGCGTTTGGTGGGAAGATGGTCAGGCTGGCCAATCCCTGTTCATGATCAGCGGCGCGGGAGTGTTGATTGGAGCGGGATGGCTGAATCGACGATGGCATCACCAAGGCTGTAGACTTCATACACATACCTGTTCGACCGGGGACAAGCCTGCGTCACACCGGTCTCTTCCTGTGCCTCACACCCATACGTCAATCGATGATTTCCTTAGCCCAGGGAAAAATGAATGTTCGCGTATTAACCCGATTTGTCAGGTTGGAGAAAAAGAAAGACTCGTTTCTAAGAATGGCCTTAAATCAGCTGTGAATTTCCCGTGGAAATGTACACCTGTTCATGGCAAACGCCTGCCTCCACGCATAGGCGCTTAAGACCGTAATAAAAAATCCACAAATCTCCGTTTTCGCAAAGTTGGGCTCTATCAACTTGATAGAGGCTCATACACCAGGGCATTGCGCTGATTTCATGCGGTCTTTTGACTTCCAGAGCATCCTTTTTTTCTTAAGAGTGATGGTGCGTTCGACAATCATGGCCGCAGCCGCGTATCCCCAATCCCCCTCCAAAGATATTTTTTTGGGTAGCGGGAGGAGCTTGCGATCCCGCTGGAGGATTGGCAACGGCATGACCGTACGCCACAATATCCGCTGCCGCAGAAAATGTAGACATTACCCGCTCCAGTGGGGCTCCGCATTCTTGACATTCGGTGACGGGAGGGTCAGACATGTTCCGCCAAAAGGAGAACCTTTTGGAACAAAACAGCGATTGCAGACAATAGGAAGCTTGGTATTCATAAATGGGCATACAGTCTCTCCTTATCAGTCAATAATCAATGCTTCGAAAGCACTTCTTGCCGGTGAGCTTCCCTCAAATTTAACAATCCGTGTATCTCCCAAGAATCATCGGGGGACCGCAAGAATCAAAGCAAACGAATATTCCCAAGCGGCATGCTCGTAACTCGATCATGACAAATCATCTACAGAAGTCTCACAAACAGTTTGAGTAAACATTGTAAGGTCAACCAAGACGAATGAAGGGGCACAACTCTTTCAACACATCCTACCTTACCAAAGCCCTCCAACACCTTTCTTGTGCTTTCTCTTAAGATAAGGACAGAAGAGGGGATTAGAAGTCAGCAATTAAGTCGACGTGAGTACCATAAAAAAAGGCTTTTTCACATCAACTTGTTCCACTAGTGGACTGTAACAGTGAGATCAGTAGTATCCTCCTTTCTGTTGTTGACACCAGTAAGCCGGGTCTGTGCGAATACTTTTGGGCATAGTGAAAGGCGCAGCACTATCGAATCGCCTGATACAGTCCACTAGTTACCGTCTTCTGAGTAAAATGAAGCCGCTAATGGATTTTTGCTCCTGCACCGGAAAAACAACGGCGGCAATACGCTACAATCTTTTGACAATCCTTTCAAAATTTTCTAAGGTGTTTTATGGTATTTCGATTGAAATAACCGGTCACAAGGAAGAAAGGACACACCATGAACGACCATCGTACTCATGATGAGCATCCACACACCCACGGTCCCAATTGTGGCCATACCGTTGTCCGGCACGATGACCATCAGGATTACCTTCATGATGGACATCTTCATTTTCTCCACAACGAACACGTCGATGAGCATGCCTTAGCAGTCGGTGGAGCCAATCCGGCTAGCTGCACTCCTGACCATTCGTGCGAGGCCCATGATTCTCAGCACCGGCATGGACCCTCCTGCGGACATGAAGCCATTCCTCATGGAGATCATATCGACTATCTGGTTGATGGCCATTTGCATTTT
>JAGQXC010000639.1 GCA_020436785.1 Saprospiraceae bacterium
CAGCGTTCTGCCATCTATGGTCTAAATAAAAAATGGTCCCTTGCCAGTAGCCCGGGACCAAAATCTGTTTTGGGATGAGATTTTCTCTTTCTGAGAATCGGTTATGTTACGAACGGTTTATTGCACTTCGCTGGGAAGGACGGACTTTACAAAGCCATTGATGCCGGACCCCTTGACCACGGTCAGGTACTGATCGGCATCGCTGCGATCGTTGAATTTGCCGACCACGATCTTATAGGTTACGATATCGGACTTGGCATCTTTCTGGTTGATGACCTGAACCGGCTCGCTGAACATTTCCTTCAGTTTCTCCACTTGTTTAAAAAGGTTGGTGGCATTTTGGTAGACACCTACCTGGATGGAATAGAAGGATTCATTGTTCCCGGTTTCGCGATACGAAGCGTAAGAAGGACGGGGAGTGGATGCTGAAGTATTCTCCACTTGACGTACAGGCTGGGTGGTTGGTTCTACAGTTGCATTGTCGCGGTGGTCTTTCAGAATCTTCAGCATTTGACTGGCTGACAGGGATTTTTCATGCTTCGCCAGCACTTCCCCCTCCGAATTGAATACGATGATGGTCGGTAGATATTCGACGTTGTACTTTTGTTTCAGTGCGTGACCGTCAAAATCCTCGATGTTGACCCGCAAAGCGATGTATTCATCGTTGATGTAGCCGGCCAATTTGGGATTGTTGAAGGTGTTCTCCTGCATCCATTGGCAGGGTTTGCACCAATCGGCGTAGAATTCAATGAAGTAATATTTTTGCTCACTGCGAGCTTTCTCCTTGGCGGAAAGCAGGCTGCCTTTGTAGAACTCAACCGGGCCTTCCGTGGTTGTGCCTGCCCGTCCCATAGTCAGGACTAAGGTGCAGGCGGCGATGATTAATGACAAGTTTTTCATGGCACAAAAGATTTTATATGAAAAGTTTTTCAAAAACGTAAAACATTGTTTTTAGATACTTTAAACATTACAAAAACAATGCCTATTTGTGCCAAAATGAAAATTTTAACAAAAAATTTTTACTGTGATTGATGGACTAATTTGATATTAAATAAATGATATACAATTAGATATATATGCAAATAACTATAAATGTTAAAATAATGTAATGTATAAATAGATTGAAATGGGTCTAAAACAAGGATTTCTCTCCGGAATAGACCGGATTGGGCAAGTAAAGAGACGACTCAGGGACATTCGTACACCATAAAAACCTTGAATCGTGACGAGTTATTGTGGTCGATGCAGGTAAATTGGGAATGAATAGATGAGTGAATGTTCAAGTCAGTAACTAGTAAGCAGTAGCTAGTACTGACGAGCGCTTCGCCGCTGTCAGCATTGCACCACCCCGTATCCCATACCTTAATCAGGGTTAATATGTTAATAGGTGGATGAGTTAATGAGCAAGTAATCAACCTTATATCGCGAGATTTCTCCATTCCGGCTACGCCTTCAGTTCTTAGATGCCGGCCGAGGTACGAGCGTCGGTACGAAATGACA
>JAGQXC010000118.1 GCA_020436785.1 Saprospiraceae bacterium
CTTTTTGAATCCTCTCAAAGAAAAAGCGATCAACGGGCACCAGTGCTTTGACAATATTGGAATGTGAGACCACGGCCAAGTTTCCCAGGTGTTTGTAATTCCGAATGGCCCAGATGGCATCCTCCATGAAGGCTTTCACACTGCTTTGGGAAATCTTTAGTTCATCCAATTTTACCAGCAAATTGATGTGATCGTAACCACTATCCTTTTTTTCCTGAAACCATTTTTTAATCATTTTTTGATCCGCTTCGGTAAAGCCATCAATGACTTCAATGGCAATGGTGTTGGTTTCAAATAGTTTAATTTGTTCAATCATTTTTACGGGTTTTCTCTTAATTAATAAGAAAGGACCCGGTCAAATTGTTTTTATCCCCAAAGGAAACGTTCTCTGATCGTTCCCAATCATTGGACCATTGCAGATGGCCGATAGGAACTTTCCTCATGGATATCGAAAGATCAAAATCCAACCCTTCAACCGCGACGGTTAAGAGGACTGCAATAACCGGTCCGGCCGGATCTCACCGATGTGATAGTAGGCAATGATTTGATCGATCAAA
This sequence comes from Saprospiraceae bacterium, assembly GCA_020436785.1. GTDB lineage: Bacteria > Bacteroidota > Bacteroidia > Chitinophagales > Saprospiraceae > JAGQXC01. The sequence continues at coordinate 558 of JAGQXC010000118.1, forward strand.
TGGTCACTGGCATAGTACCATTCGCTGACATCGAGTTTAAAATCACCCTGCGTTCCGGTATAGCGGACACAGGCCCGGTTTTTCGAATAAATGGCATCGTGTCGTTCAAAATGATAACCCAGAAACTTACCTTCATTCTCTCTGACCAATTGCAGGTAAACCTCTTTACCGGTTAGCGTACCGAAAGGGCTGACATGTTCAAAATGCTCTGCAATGGGCAAGTGCTCATATTCCCCTTTTTCCCAGGTAGAGAACCACTTTTCCACCAATGATTTCATTTCGCCGGTATTCATCATGTTTTGATTGAGTCAGAATTGGTAGAATAATGACATGAACGCATTGCCTGGTTACTTCAGTAACACTTTGCCTTGAGGCGTCTCAATTTCTGCGATCAAATTAAATGTAAGGCTTTTTTCTACGATGATGCCAACATCAAGTAAATCCAGGTATTTCAGGACAGCTTCCGGATGGGGGTGGTTGATTTGCATCCTGGTCAGCTTGCCGGCGTCAGGAGCGGAAGCTGCGGGATGAGGGCTATTCCCCCAACTGATCAGGAAAGGAATGGCCCCATCGAAAGGCAAAGGATAGGGGTCCGTTAAATACCAGGATAAGACCGTTCCATCCGGTTTAACCCGTTCTCCCTTTTCAACCCGGCCTAACCCCAAACCCTGAGCGACGACTTTCGTATACAGGTCTTCAATAGCATCGGTCCGCAGCACCCAGTTCGCCAATCCGGAGGGCCGGGAAAATCTATCCTGAAATAACCGGCCACGCGCTGGTGCAGGCAACTCCGGGTCAGGGGCAAGAATTTCCAGATAGACCGCATCACCTTAGGAAACCACCGCGTTGTGCGTACCAAATTTTGGATGTTGCCCGCCTTCAACCGGCCTGACACCCAGGAGTGCTTCAATTTCTTCCATGCCTTTTTGCAGGTCCGAAGAAACATAAATCAGATGATCCAGTTTTCGGGAATATTTTGCATGATTGACCCATGTATAAAAAAAATCACGTGACTTCTATCCCTGAATGTTTGCAATTACTGGAATGACTTGATTCAAACAACAACCTCACTGACCTGGATGACCGGAGCTATATTGGTATAATTGGGAATATCTCCCATAATGGTCACGGCATGGGGGCCAAAGGATTGTTGAAATGATTCGACGGAGTCAAAATACATATTCCCCATTGCTACAAATTGGGCCGGTGATCCGGGATCAGCTCCTCCGAGTCCTTTCTCAATGGAAGCGCCTTTCACAGCATCACCCAATAGTCCTGCAACCATCGGTATATGGCTGTTTGCATAATAATCCATATTAAAGGTCTTCCCATCTCCATCCGGATAAAAAATACTAACTTTAATCATTCCCTTTTTCATAATCTTTACATTAATACCTGCCTACTCGTTTGGCTTTTCGGGTTGCGCCCCGTTTTTTAAAGTGGTCGCTGGTCTCCACTGGATTATTTGTCGTGAACGGATAGCAATGATGCAGTGGAAAATGCAATGGAAATTGCTATTTCCTTCTTTTTATGGTTCAAAAAAAATAATCGGATTTTCAATTAATTGGAGTAACGCTTGTTGGTTATACAGAATAAACCTAATCCAGCACCTTCACTTTTTGTCGTAACCGGATGTCGTAGGACGATGATCCAATTAATATACGAAAATCTCCCGGTTCCACCACCCAATTCATTTCTTCATTGAGCAATCGCAGCATCACCGGGGTGATGGTAAATGACAATTTCTTAGTCTCCCCTTTTTTAAGGTGTACCCGTTGGAATCCTTTTAAAGCCAGAACCGGCTGCGACACCGACGATACTTCGTCCCGGATGTACAATTGCACCACTTCATCGCCAGCATAATCTCCTGTATTGGTGACCTGAAAACGGACGGTAGTGGACTGCCCATTATGGATCTCACGATCTTCCACAACCATATCGTGGTAGTCAAATTCGGTATAACTCAATCCATAGCCGAACGGAAACAGAGGTTTTCCCGTCCCATCCAGGTAATCGTCACCGCGGCCGGTGGGCCGGTGATTGTAATACAGTGGCAACTGCCCTTCCCATTCGGCAAATGTAATCGGCAAGTGACCGCCTGGGTTGTAATCACCAAAAAGAATGTCAGCCACAGCCTCGCCGCCGGCTTCTCCGGGATACCACACATCCAGGATGGCCGGGACATCATCGATCCAGTTGCGCATGGTGATGGCACTCCCCCCGACCAACACCACCACGATGGGTTTGCCGGTAGCCGCGACGGCTTTGATCAATGCTTCCTGGTGCCCCGGCAAGGACAGAAAGGACCGGTCACGGAATTCACCTTCTTCAATACCGGCCACTACGACCACAGCGTCCGCCCGTTGTGCCAATTGCACAGCATCCGCATTTTTTTTCTGCCAGTCATTGACCACACCCACATTCCAAACCAACCGGAACCACACATTTCCGGTGGTCTCGAAGCATTCTACCCGAATGCGATAGGCCCGGTCTTTTTCCAAATGAACGGACGTGGTCCGGGTGAGGACCTGTTGTTTTTTCCAATGATCCAGGATCAACTCCCCATCCAGGTAAAGCCGGTATCCATCGTCACCATAGAACCCGAGGTCAAAGTCTCCCGTTTCCGGAGCGACCAATAGACCTTCCCACCGGGCGGAATAAAAGTCGGGATTGGTGATTTCCGGATCCGGTGAAAAAAGCGTCCACCGAAATTCGATGTTCGGGTCGATCCGGGTCATCACCGGTTCTCCTTGCAGGGTGATGTTATTGTAATAGGTACCGATCAGTCCCGGTACCCGCTGGCCTTCCACTTCATGAAAAAACTGCCCCGCCGGAACCGCCACATGGTCGACCGAGAAGCGCCCGCAACCGGGAGCAAAATCGATCCGGACGGAGTTTCCCATTTTGTTTTTTATTCCATCCAGAATGCTCACCTTGTTATTTCCCGGTCCCGAATAACCACCCAGGCGAGCTTCTCCGGCATCCACGCCGATCACCGCCAGAGAGGTCAGCGATTTATCCAGCGGTAATGTCTGTCCTTCATTTTTCAACAATACCGTGCTTTCCAATGCCGCCTGATAGGCCAGATCCCGATGTGCCGGATTTCCATTCCAGCGCTCGGCCTCGGCCGGGTCTACAAAAGGGTTCTCAAACAAGCCCAGTTTAAACTTGGCACGCAAAACCCGGCGGACGGCTTCATCGATGACATCGGTGTCGATCAAACCTTTTTCAAAGGCATCGTAGAAATAAGGATACTGGTTGTAAGCGGTTTGAAAGATCACATCCAGTCCGTTTTCAATGGATTGTTCGGTGGCATCGGTATAGTCGGATGCGGTAAACAACAATACATTGGAGCCACCAACCGCATTGGCGTCCGAGATCACAAAACCGTCAAATCCCCATTCGCCTTTCAATTTTTGGTTGAGCAACCAATCGTAGGCATCACAAGGGCGGCCGTGCAGGGAATTGTAGGAGGTCATGATGGAAGTCGCCCCTGCCTCACGGACGCTGGCTTTAAATCCGGGGAAGTATATTTCATCCAGCAGCCGTTCATCGTAGTCGATGGGATAGCTATCGCGTCCTCCGGCACCGACATTGGCGACAAAGTGCTTGGGTGTGGTGATGACGCCCATCTGTTCAAAAGGCTTGATAAATGCCACCGCCATGCGACTGGTGAGGTATGGATCTTCCCCGTAAGTTTCCTCGACGCGACCCCAGCGCACATCCCGGGCGATATTGATCACCGGAGATAAAATTTGACGTACCCCGCGCGATTTCGTTTCACGGGCAATGGCCAGTGCCGTCCGGCTGACCAGGGCGGTATCCCAGGTGGCGGCCAGCGCGATGGACTGAGGAAATATGGTACCTCCCAAACGAACCAACCCATGCAAGGCTTCATCGAATGGAATGATCGGGATACCCAATCGGGTTTCCTCAACAAAATAGCGCTGGATCGAATTAATCAGCTCGGCGGTTTCGCGGGCCGGAGATCCGGGCCGGTAATCCAGGATTTGCTCGGCCCGGCTGTTTGATTTACCGGCAGTTGCGACCTGAAATCCAAAGATGCCATGAGCATACTTTTCCTTGCCATCCGAGAGGTCACCGGGAATCATATAAAGTTGCCAGAATTTGTCCTCCAGCGTCATCCTGCCGAGTAGATCATCGATGCGCGACTCGACGGGTAGTTGTGGATTCTGGTAGGGTAAGTTATTGGTTTGAGCAATGGTACCTGTCAGCGGCAAGAGCCCGATGATTAATAAATACGCGTATTTCATCTGCTTCATCATTCTAATCTGTCTGCAATTTAGCATTGAAGATAGGTATTCGCACGGTGCATCTTTGACTTGTCCAATAAGGGCTTTGCACAAAATTATTATGCATTACATAGTACTATATTTTGCCCTGTATTAATTATTACCTATATTTCACCAAATCAGCGACACCTTAATGAAAATGTTAAAGTGGATCGGGTTATCTTCTGATCACTGCAGTGGTCGTCCTGGGCCTTTACACCGATACCCCGCACCCGAATAAATTAAACAAGTCCTTCGGCCAGTCTTTTCAGGTAGTGCAGGGTTCCTTGCCAATAAAAGTCGTAATGCCGGTAAATGCTATCCGTTGGAAAATTCCGAATGGTAAGGCTCATTCCTGATTCAGTCGATTCCGAAAAAATTTGAAAATCCAAGCTGGTATAATTTTCAGGTAATCCAGGCAACCGGGAAAGGGTATTCAACTGGTTATAAATGAGTCGAAAGGGAGGTTGAAACACAACCACATTCCCTTTATTTTCAAACCAGGTATGATGATGTCCACGAATGAGGATCCGGCCACCAACCCTCCAGTCGGCTTCAACGGATAAATGCATTTCCGGATCACCCATCCACTCAACCATCAGGACCGGATCCGTGAGGACTTTCCAAACCTGCCAGCAGGTTGCCCGAATGTGGATTTCCTTGTGGATTTGTTCAGGTAAATTCATCGTAAAGCTTCCAAATTAGTATCTTCTACAAGGCATCCTTCACCATCAAATAGGATGAACAGTTATGGTGCAACCACAAAGTAACCCGGAAAATAATCGTCAGGCAACCCCTTTGGATCACCTCTTGGATCTATTGAAAAACCGCCGCTCCCGGCGATTTGGGCTGGGGATGAAGATGCCATCCGGTCCCATGGCC
>JAGQXC010000640.1 GCA_020436785.1 Saprospiraceae bacterium
GAGTCTTTGCTGCACGTCAGGGTGTCATCCATCAATTCAAAGGCGGGAGGCGCCTGGTCGGCCTCGATCGCCAGCGAACCCATCGTAGTGCAGCCATTCGGAGCCGTTACCGTCAGCGTGTAGGTGCCGGGAGTTTTCGTCACCGGATTTAATGCCCCGGATTGGAAGTTGTCCGGGCCGCTCCACGCATACGTGTAATCGCTCACCACCGGGCTGACAAACAAACGCAAGGAGTCTTTGCTGCACGTCAGGGTGTCATCCATCAATTCAAAGGCGGGCGACAGGGTATCAATATTTACGGTCAATTCAGTGCTGGAAGAACATCCGGGTGGAGAGGTCACCCGAAGTTGATAGGTGCCTACCAAAGCGGTTACTGGTGATGCAATATTACTGCTAAAATTTCCCGGACCTGTCCAGGAGAACGTTGAACCTGAAATGCTGGATGCCCCCCGTAAAGTAGTTGATGGTTGCAAACAGGTGATGGGGGCTACTGTAGCCGAAACCGATGGATTTGCGTTTACCTTGACCCTTACCGAATCGACGGCGCAACAACCATTAAAGGATGTAACGGTAACCACATACATTCCGGGGGCTGTTACCGGAAGGATCGAAGTCGAAGCGCCATTGCCCCAAGCAAAAGTGTGGCCATTGCCTGCATTGAGAAAGGCGGTATCTCCAGCACAAATGGAAACCTCCGGACCAAGATCAATCGTGAAATTGTTCATTACCGTGACCGTCCAATTGTAGGACGTCGTATTCCCGCAATCATCGGACACCTCCCAGGAATATTGGACGACCTGGGCGATGCCTCCGGCCGAACAATCGATTTGCTGAATGCTGGAGGCCAAGGAGATCCGGTCATTCACATTCCCGGCACACGAATCAAATGCGGTGATGGCGGGTAATTCAGGCATAGGCTGGTCACATAAAATGGTGACATCTGGGATCATTCCGGAAAACACAGGAGGCTCCGTATCCAGGATCTGGATGGTTACATACTTTGTTTCCGCATAATTATTTGAAAGATCATGAAGAAAAACTGCCACTCTTTGCCGAAAGGAAGCGCCGCATAGTGTATCAGTCGATAGAATCGCAAATTCTCCGACTTCATTTGAGCAAAGTACAGGCCTGGAATAAAACCAATCTTGCAACCCGTTATAGACTTCATTGCCTTCTCCCTTACACTCCAATGTAATCAGCGTATCCAAGTCCACGGGCCAGAAGGGCTTAATGGTGTCAATGATCGTAATCCTGGTTTCACATTCGGTGCTGTGTACACCATCATCGATGGTGTAATGCAGGCGATTGATACCGGTTGGGAAGAATTTGTCTTGTTCTACCTGTCCGCTCTGGTCTGTGCTCAAATAAAGCGTTTCTACCGGGATGGTATCCTGTTTAAAATAGACCGCTGAGACGGAATGGATCGAACAATTATCATTAAACAAGGGATTGTGATAATCAACGTACCATCCACTTTGACAGATCAGGGAAGCTATGGTATCGGGAATATAAACGGTCAGGTCGGGAGTACATTGAATGCTAGGTGGTGTGAGGTCATTCACGCTTACGGTCACCTGAATGTCCTGGTCACAAACTGTAAGGTTGGAACTGCGTTCTGCTGTCAGGTAATTGGAAATGTGAATATTGAAAAGGCCGGTCGTCAGATTTTCCCAATGTGGAGTAGAAGTGGTCGGTCCCTCATTTAGCGAATAATACGTCGGTATACAGGAACCTCCATCGACAATGAGTTCAATAATCCCATCATTTGCGTTGTCACAGCTGAGATCCGTTACATTGACAGAGACAACTTCCGGACATAAACTATTAAATGTCAGGTTAACACAACTGACATCAATGTCATCTGGTAACCCGCAAAAACCAATTTGCCACGTACCATTCGGGTTTATTCCCAATTCATTGAGTTCGGTGAAGTCGTCGAAAGGCAGAAATGATTTACCGGATGGTTGATTCACATTAGCCGATGAATAAGGCAAGTTGGCACACCCCTTGAATTCAACGTTTAAGAGACCGTCGGCATAATCAGGAAAACTGTTGAAGCCTTCCTCGCCGGATGCAAGCAGATAGATGCTGTCATTTGGAGCTTTCAGATAAATGGAACATACGAAGCCTGCCGACTGTGCCATTTCCACCCCAACTCCATCAATGCCAAGATTATTTGCACCTAGATTTCCTAATCCACTAACCGGTATATCCACCCAGGAAATGGAAGGACAATTGACGGTGATTTGCTGCACTATCCCGCAATCAGGATTCGCAAAAAATGATATTTGAGCCTGTCCTAAAGACAAACTCAAAAGAATAAATACACTACTTAATAAAAAAGATCGATTTGGTAAGATTCTAAAACCGACGATGACTAAATCTTGCATGGGGACGGGTTTTTGGTTTCGATTAAATCAGAACTGCTGATTCTTTCTCCCTCCAATTTAATCCCGGTATAAGACGTATCCGGCGCCGAGGACATCAACGATCGTAGCCCGTGTCACGTACGGCATCCTACGTGTCATGAGCGGAAAGTGAATTATTGGCAAAGGGATATCCGATTTTTTCGCCATTCATCATCCCGTTAGCCTACCAAAAGGCAAAAGGTAATCCGCGGGCAGTCTGATATTCAAATGAGAGCGTGTGATGAATGATGGCCTTGAAACCTGAAAAGCATTTTATATCTTCAATACCATGAGCGCCCAAATAAATATCCTGATCGTTGAAGACGAACCCCTGTACTCCAGCAAGTTGGAGATGCAACTGGAGCAAACCGGTTACCAAGTAGTCGGTTGTGCCGAAAACAGCGATACGGCATTAAGCATGATCCGGCTTCACCGGGTAGACCTGATTGTTATGGATATTCATATTCAGGGCAGCTATGATGGCATTGAACTCAGTGAGCAGATTCAAAATTTTAAAAATATACCGGTCATTTATCTTACTTCACTGGAAGACGAAATGACTTTTAACCGGGCAGCGCGTACTCAACCGGCCGGTTTCTTGCTAAAGCCCTGTACGGACATTCAATTGCACCGAACCATTCAATTGGCGTTAAAAGGCGGTACTTCTCTCAAAATCGATCCGGAAGAACAGGAACTTGTCCAAGCCAAGTCGGACGATCTCTTTATTCAAAAGAATCAAACCATCCACCGGGTACCTTTCCATAGCATCTTTTTTTTGGAAGCGGACGGACGATATTGTCGCATCCATTCCAACCTTGGCCTGTTCCTGGTCCGGAAACCGCTCAAAGAATTGTTGGAAATCCTGCCTGACAGGTATTTTGCACAAAGTCACCGCAGCTTCGTTATCAATTTGTCAAAAATCGAGAAGATCAATCTGGAAGATGATGTAATTCTGATCAATGGCAAAAGTGTGCCTGTGAGTAAACGGGAAAAGGAACAAGTATTGGAGCGTCTGAGATTGATTAAGTAAGTCTGCGAATCAGACTAAAGCGCACCGGTCCGAACTGCCTTTCACAGGCTTTTCCGGTGAACTTAACCAAATCAAACAGGCTTCACACGCGGCAGTCTTAGAGTAACCTTGGTGCCTTCACCCACCTGGCTTACGATGTGCAAAGAACCCAGGTTTTGTTCAGCGAGATCCTTACAAAGGATCAACCCTAAACCCGTCCCACGCTCGCCTTTGGTTCCGGAAGAGGATTGGTTGTTCAATTTAAATTGTTTACCAAGCTGGTCGGAAGTCATCCCAACGCCTGCGTCCTCAAGGGTGAATACGACTTTATCAGCTTCCTGTTTTGCCGTCAGGGTTATGGTGGAATTGTTATGACTAAACTTCAATGCATTGGATAACAGGTTTCTGAGGATGGTCATCAAAGCATTCCGGTCGGCAAAAACCGTCAGATTGGCTTCAATGTTTGTGGGAAGCGAAATTTCTTTTTGTGCTGCGGCTGACGAATAAATTGATAGCACTTGATCGCAACATTCGGCGACCGTAATGTGTTCCGGATGATACGGAATAACACCAATTTGTTGCCTGGCCCAATTCAACAGATTGTCCAGTAATGCACTCAGTTGCCGGGAGGTTTTACCAACCAGGCCGGCAATAATTTCCACTTTCTGGTGATCTCCTTTCCCGAGATAATAACTCATCTGCTCATCGACCGATTCCAGTGCCACCATCGGGCTGCGTAAGTCATGGGCGATGATGCTGAAAAAACGGTCTTTAGTATGATTTAGATTTTGCAAAGCATCATTCTGAGACAGTAAAAGCGACCGCGTTTTACGCAGCTGGAGGAACAAATAAGTCCCCAATGTCAGCAAAACGCCCAAAACAATTGCAGCGATCAGATAGGCAATGTTCTGTTGTTTTAATAACGAAGCATAAGCTTCCGCCTGTTCTTTTTCGCGGATGTGTTCATCTACTTGTTGTTTGACTTGTTCCTCTTTCAGTAATTGCTGGGCATTCTCGGTAAAAACGCTGTCTTTATAGGCTTGATACGATTTTTGATGAGACAAAGCCCGGCCAAAATCTCCTAGTTTTTCATAAAGCCGACTTAATAAAAAATGAGCAGACTGTAGCCTTGTTTTGCCTACCCGGTAACGTTTTGCAATCTCCAGCGCCTGTGTGGCATGGCCAATCGCGTCGCGGTATTCCCCGGCCTCTTCTTCTATGTTTGCCAATCCAATGAAAGCCGTTTGCAGGAGATTTACATCCTGAATTTGTTCAAGCTTGGGAAGCAAATCAAGAATTATCTGTTTTCCACGTTGGTTATTATCGACCTGGGAATAAAGTTTGGCCACCTGAATTTTACTTTCATAGCTACTGAGTGTATCCCCGATCGATAAAAAAGTCGAGTCGGCGCGCAAATACATCTGCAAGGCCAGGTCGTCATTATTTTCCAATTCATAAACACGTCCTATCCGCAAGGTGAGGTCTGCAGCCTCATCCGGAAAAACCTGAATGATTTCATAGGCCTGCATAAAAGAATAAAGAGCCTGATCGTAATCGTGGGTAGTGTAAAACAAATTACCAAGACGGGTCAGAACACGACCAATCCATTTTTTATCCGTAAGAATTTCATAGATTTTCCTGGACTGTTCATAATGCTCCAGTGCCGGTGAAACGTCTCCGGCAGTCGCATAAAAGTCTCCCAGGTACATATGAGCGTAGGCTACGTCGAACGAGTTGGTCTGTTCGGCAATTCGCATCCCCATTTCACCTTCCTCGATGGCCTGGGTATATTGTCCACGTTTCATCAGCATTTCTCCTAAATAAAGATGGGACTGTAATAAATTGCCCAAACCGCGATCGATGTATTGGGCGCTCACCCGCCCTAACCTGGGATCAACCGGCAGATCAAGCTGAAACGATGCAAAGATGCGACAGGCCTTTCGGTAAGATTGCTCGGCTTCAACAAATTGGCCATTCTTTTCATATTCCCAGGCAATGGCTTTGTAGATGTTTCCCAGATTCTTGGGAGATATTTGCACTGAATCCTTCAGGATACCCTCCAACAGTTCAATGCCTCTTTCAGGACTGTAATCTCCAAACTCAACCCATACATACGTGGTAAAGGCAACCGCATCCGTGGATCCTGAACGCAAAGCAAGGTCCATCGCCTGTCGGGAAGTCTCGTAATATTTACCACTATTCTGGTATTCAATCTGGGCGATAAAATTGAGGCATTCGGACCGCAGATCCAGATTTTCCAACCTGTTGGCTATCCGCATGGCTTCGTTGACGTACGCTATCGCTTTGGGACTGTTACCTTTCAACATATGTATTCTGGTCAAGCCAAGGAGTACATCGATTTTATCCGGCCCCGGTCGGGCATTATCCAACATGACTTGCAAACTATCCAACAGGTAGTCATCTGGATCTCCTTCACCATGTAAAGGTGGCGCCAGCAACAGCATTCCGAGCAAAAAAAGTAGGCGTTTCATGCAGAATAAATTTACAATTTTATACAGTTCGGTGGCCTCGGTGTGTCGATCGACTTACATCGGAAGGATCGTTGGAGATCATATAACCAGTCCAACAATTGATTTAATTACAACCGGAAGTCATCAGATGGCTACCACCATACCTCAAACATCGATGTATTATGCCATTATTCCAGCCAGTGTTGCGCCGATGTCCTCGCATCCTTTTCGACGGAAGTGCATCATCTGGAAGTGTTTCCAGCAAGGATATCCATCAATGATCGATCACCGGCAGCAGGATCCGGGATGGTCTTGCATCGTCGTGATAGATCCTGTTCTCTACTGAGATTAGATTCTTTTCCGTGGCAATCTCATTCCCCGTGTTGGGGTTGGGATCGTAATGGGGAGCCATGCTGCTGGTAATGTGCAAGCGAATCCGGTGCCCCGCTTTGAAAAGATTGGAGGTATAAACCTGAC
>JAGQXC010000641.1 GCA_020436785.1 Saprospiraceae bacterium
ATAGTTACAACTGCCATCCAAAAAACTGATCTGATTGGATGGACATGAAATGGTAGGATTAGTTATATCAGGCGGGTTGCCATTCACATCGGTAAAAGGTACAACAGATAATGTTGAAACCGGAGCAATATAATTGGACATATTGGTCAGGTCGGCTTTATCAACAGTTGTATTCCTGCCCGCAGGATTGTATTCCCGGTCAATCAAGGGCAAATGTACGATGAGTGCATTGGGGTGGTTCGAAGTTGGGTCAACAAAATCAGTATTCCCTGATGGAATAATGACCGAATGTATGTCTAAAATATTGTTGGCTATTGTGATTGGAACCATCGACATTGTCGAAGTGGTGAACGCAAAAAGGGCATCGGAAGAAGTCAACGAAAAAGCACCATTTACCAAAACAACGTCACCGTTAGCACAGGAAGCACCCGAAGAACATGAAACGAGGATCGCATTGGCTACCATGGGATCTTCACTCACCCGAACCACTTCTCCCATGATCAATCCTTGCGATGTATACTGGTATAAACTTTCCAATCCATCATTGGTTTGGAAGGAATCTGCCAGGTTGTATACATCATCAGTAAAATAGAATACCTCTCCGGGAGCAATATCCCTCAATGCTACGAAAGAAAATTCATCGGTGTTGGTGTTATAGCCGATCAATCCTATCGCAGCGAAAGAAACCGTTGAAGATGCCGTAGCTTCGATAATAAAATCATAGGGATTTTCATCCGGGTCATTGCTAGCGATGGAAACGGTAGCTGAATAACTACCATCCATAGCCGCCATGAAACTCACACTGAAATCGGTTGAAGCGCCAGGAGCTAATGTACTTACGGCCGGTTGCGTCAAAACAAACTCCATGGCACCGGTAATGGTAACCAGGGGCATACCTGTTAAATTAAGCGTCATATTACCGAAATTGGTAATAGTAAACGTTCTTGTTGTCATACCACATCCAGTAGGAACAACTCCAAAATGGGAGTAATTATAAATGGCTGCCATCGTGCTTCCATCCGGTATTGCCTGTCCATTGCCGGTTACGCTAATATCAGGGCCGGAAGCTCCAGCCAGGTTAAGGTTTGAGAATGGGACTGTTGAACTCAATCCACTGGAATAGTTCGAAGAGTTTTGCAGATCGGTTTTGTCGGTACTTTGAGATCGTAAACCAGGATTGTATTCAGAATTATCTGCGGAAAGAATGGTGGTCAGAGCACATGGGTGATTACACCCTGGCGTAACGACGGAACCAATTCCAATGGCAGAGTAGATGGTGTCCATTGCATTTTCAATGGTTACCGGATCAGTGGAAGCTGTATTGGCATGGAAGGCATAAAGGACATCGCCGGTACTCAACGAAAAAGGGGTACCTAACAGATCAACATTTGCGTTGGAACAAGTTGAACCGGATGAACAAGTGACAACCACCGAATTCATTGTCACACCTTCTTTCACCACCACCACATCACCCTTGCTGATACCTGGTGAAGTGTACTTGTAAATGGATTCTGCGCCCCCACCCCCACCGGTATTAAAGGCATCGGTGGCTTCGAGGTATTCATTATCGGTGAAATAAACAATATATCCATTTGGCAGGTCGCGTAAGGCTACAAAAGAAAAACCATCTGAACTAACCCCATCGTTCGTATTGAAGCCAACCAGAGCCACCGCCGGAGTCGGCAAAACGGACAATGCCTGTCCCGATATATTGAAGTTATAAGGGTTTTCATCCGCGTCATCATTCGCAATAGTCACCATGGCGGTATGTGTTCCGACGGCGGTGGGTGTAAAGGTAATGCTGAAAGGCAAGGTGCTATTGGCAGGAATACTTCCGGAGGCAGGTTGAGTTACTGAGAATTGTCCAGCACCTGTTCCGCTGAGCATGACCCGAGGGGAACCGGAGAGCGTCAAGGCACTTGTCATGCTTGAGTTGCCGATGACATACATTCTGGGAATGGAGGATGTATTGGTTTGACCGTAACCAAAGGAAGTGAAATCCGGGCAATTAATGGCGGTATTTCCATCAGGAATAACCAAATTGTTACCAGTTACGTAGATTTCAGGACCTGTACAGGATGCAGAAATCATGGAAAACCGAGTTGTGCTCATCACCTGTGAGGCAGAATAATTAGCCAGATTTTCGAGGTCAGCCTTGGTCACACAAGCTGTCCGGTTAGCTGGTGTGAAATGTCCGTTGTTTCCAATGGCAACACTGAACATGACGGCCAATGCATTAGGAAATCCACAGCTGGCAGGATCTACAAACTCCGTTGAACCGGAAGAAGCAATGATTGAATGAAATTCATCCACATCGGCATAAATGGCTGTACCTGTAGAACTTGATGAAAATGCTGAAAAAGATTCGGTAAATGTGATGGACATTGCACCATTGATCAAAACTGCGTCACCGTCATTGCAATTGACTCCTCCTGCACAAGTCGTATGGAGAACATTAGAAGTCATATTGTCCTCAACCACATTGATAACATCTCCAATGGCCAATCCACCGGTCGGCACTGTATATTGAATTAACCCATCTCCAACGGTGAAGTCCTGACTCATACAGCCAAAGGGAGCATCCGTAAAGTAAATCTTCTCACCGGCAGGCAATGCCTGCAATGCTACGAATGCAAAGCCGTCATCTCCAGGAAAGTTGTCAACGTTGAGGCCTACTAAAGCCACTTTCTGTGCTTGAACAGCAGTGGATAAAAAGGAAATGAAACCCAGGAAAATAGCCAGCGAAAAATACTTGAGAATTCTAACTTTCTGGCCCTTGTAGCTTATGGCGAAAAACGTAAATCTTGGCGTCATAAATTGGTCTTTCGTAAAAACCTATTGAAGGTAGGTCGAATATTTGATTTTTTGTCATTTGTGAAGCTAGTTCCTTGATCATCGTCATTAGCTTTCCATTATAAAATCATTACCCGCAATCCGCCTCAACATGCTAACACCATGTGTCCATTCAACACGATCCTCTTATTTTCAAGTTGAACATCCTTCTAACGCTCCTTCGCCGGTCAGCATTCCTACTGACGAAATCTTGCGCTTTGTCAACAT
>JAGQXC010000642.1 GCA_020436785.1 Saprospiraceae bacterium
GATTCCAGGCTGCCCACCGCGACTGGAGGGAATCGACGGCAACGGACTGAGCATTGGAAAATGAATCAAGCCGTATCCACCCTTCCGGCAATCGGGTAAATGCCCGTGGATAGCGAACATTGACAAATCCCAGGTAATGCCGGTCCAGATTTCCGGCCAAGCCCTGGATACGGATGTTGTTCCTGGCTTTTGCAGACGGTAGCAGGTAATGCAACCGGCGGGATTCCAGTCCGTTAAAATGCAGTGTATCCAAAGGCATTCCATTCCATTGCACCAGGATCCGGTGGTCTTCATCGCGGGTTACAAAGCCGGCATCCAGAACCGGGTCCGGCCCTCCGGTATAGAGGTCGGGTGTCTCAACGGTATAACTCGAAGTAACCCTCAGCGAAGCTCCATACCCTTCGCCGGGAACATAATGGGCAAATTTGACGCTGGTGTTGTTGAGTTCGTAGGGTTTGACATGCGTCGTGTGGAAAGATAACCGTACATCCTGCCAAAACCAGGTCGCGGGTTCTCCCGCTGAAGCCCGGGTTAGGGTATAACGCCGGTGAACTCCTTCACTCCAGGTCAGGTAATACGCCGAGGTGTCGGTGTACAAACTGTAATAAGGGTTCAACTGGTCCTGTTCTCCTCCGGCATATAAATAGCGGTCGATTTCCCCTCGATTTTGCTGGCCAATGAACTCCAGAAAATCCCCGGTCACCCGTAAGGGCACTTCCGATCCATTGTGCATCAACTGGTAATTGTCCACTGAGATCGACGTCACCGGGATACCGGCAGCCAGTAAATCATCACGGTAAATACGATAAACACCGTCTTCACTGATCTTAAACATAAAATAGGGCTGTCCGGGTACGATCCATTCGTTTCCCAACAGCGTATCCTGGCCGTTGATGATCTGGGCATGACCGGTCAATCCGGTTAATACCGTCGTCAGCAGGCCGATTACCCGCCACATCCGGATCGGGTTAGCAATCAGGGTTACTCGCATGTGAATTCGTAACTTGTTTTTGCGTATTCATCCAAAAATACATATTCCCCGGGGTAGATGACAATGATTCTCTTAGGAACGGTTGGCGGCGGACTCATTCTGACGGGAGTTTATTACTATTATTTTAATGCCATCTTGTCGGATAAGTCACCGGGGCGTCCCCTCCCCCATGCCCCGGTCTCGGTACTCGTCTGCGTCAAAGACGGCTTGCCGGATGTCCGGGAGAATTTGGTTTCCTGGTGCCGGCAGGATTATCCGGAATATGAAGTCCTGGTAATCGATGATCATTCCTCCGATGACTTAGCCGGTTACGTGACCGGCGTGATGGCGGAATATCCCGGGTTGCGGTATGTCCCGGTGCCTCTTTCCCTGCGTAATGTGCCGGGGAAAAAAGCGGCTTTACAATTTGGACTGAAGCAGGCTACCCACCAGTGGGTATTGTTGACCGATGCGGATTGCTACCCAAATTCCCAGGCCTGGATCACCACCATGATGGCTGACCGCGGCAAATCTTCCACCCTGGGAGTATTGGGCTATAGCCCGATGAGATCAGCCAATAGCCGGTGGTCGGTTTGGATGGCGTTCGAGACGGCGTGGGTGGCCATGCAATACCTGGGATTTGCCGCCCGCGGGGAAGCCTACATGGGTGTGGGCCGCAACCTGCTGATCCAAAAAGAGGCCGCTATA
>JAGQXC010000119.1 GCA_020436785.1 Saprospiraceae bacterium
AAATTCACAATAACATACAGAAATACGGAAATACGACGGCGGCTTCCATTCCAATAGCATTAGGAGAGGCCTGGGAAATGGGCAAAATAAAAGAGGGAGATCTGGTTTGCCTGGCTGCCTTTGGCAGTGGATTTACCTGGGGTTCCGCTCTGTTAAAATGGTAAGACCTGAATCATACTTTTTTTTCCTGGTATAAAACTTTGTACATCGTAGACTGTTTCCAGCGGTATTACGATGTATCCGATGAACTCCATTTACGACCTGAACATTGAAGACTTACAAGGCAATGTGATCTCCATGGAGAACTTTAAAAGCAAAGTGCTGATGGTAGTCAATACCGCATCCCATTGCGGATTTACACCACAACTGGGTGCCCTTCAATCCATTTATCAACAATACCGGGACCAGGGCTTTGAAATATTGGCCATGCCTTGCAACGACTTTCAGGGCCAGGAACCTTTAGATGGTTCTCAACTGGAACAGTTTTGCACCGCTCATTTTCAAACGACTTTCCCACTTTCCCGGAAAATACACGTTAAAGGAAAAAATATCCATCCGGTTTTTCGGTTCCTGATTCAACAATTGGGAGCCTGGGCCAGACCTCGATGGAATTTTTACAAATATTTGATTGACCGGAATGGAAATGTCGTAACCTTCTTCTTTACTTTTACGAAACCTGATTCCTGGAGGGTTAGGAGAACCATTGAAGAATTATTGCGGCAATGAAAGTAGATATTCTGGCCATTGGTGTTCATCCGGATGACGTGGAGTTGTGTTGCAGCGGCACTCTTTTTGCGCATAAGGATCAAGGATATACGATCGGCCTTTTAGACCTTACACGCGGTGAATTAGGAACGCGTGGTACCGCGGAGATCCGGATGGCCGAGGCCGCTCATGCCGCGAAACTTCTGGGTGCACGCTTCCGCAAAAATGCCGGTTTGGCGGATGGCTTCTTCGAGATCAATGAAGCTTCGATCCGCCCGATCATAGAAGTGGTTCGTTTTTGTCAACCTCAAATTGTCATGGCAAATGCATTGCGTGACAGGCACCCGGACCATGGCCGCGCCAGCACTCTTATCGAACAAGCTTGTTTTCTGGCCGGCTTACACCGCATCGAAACCAGCTATGACGGACAAAAACAGATTCGCTGGAGGCCTAAAGCCATCTACCATTACATTCAGGATTTCCAGTTAACTCCGGACCTGGTGGTGGACATTACGGCTCAGATGGATCGTAAGATGGAATCGGTCATGGCATTCAAGTCCCAGTTCTACGATCCCAATAGTTCTGAACCCGCATCACCAATTTCAGGTAAAGACTTCATGGAGTATGTCCGGTCAACCGCCACCGTGATGGGTCGTCGGATCGGAGCGGAATACGGAGAAGGATTTAATGTGGTGAGACCGGTGGGTGTCCGGGATTTGGTTCAGTTGGATTAACCGGATCACCAATAGCACTCAAACTTTTAAAAGATTATCTTCAGCGCATGCAACGCGGATTGGATAGTACAGATCGGAATAACCGGCTGGCCATGGCCGTGGTAGCTGCTGGTCTCTTGGTTTATGTATTCTGGCGAGCTGCGGCATTGTCCATGACTCATGATGAAGCCCACACCTACCTGGCTTTTCATAACGTATCGGTATGGTCCTGTTTCTGGTCGAGCGACTGTTGGGAAAATGCTAACAACCATCTGTTGAATACGCTATTGATGCAGTGGTCGGTGACCATGTTTGGACCTAAGGAATGGGCCATTCGCCTCCCCAATGTAATGGCTTTTGCTTTATACGTAGGGGTTGTTCTCCGAATGTTATTTTATTTGGCAAGAGGCAAGCCCCTACTGCAGTGGCTTGGTTTTTCACTTATGGTGGCCAATCCTTATCTGCTTGACTTTTTTGGATTGGCGCGTGGGTATGGTCTGTCTGTAAGCTGTCTGCTGGTTGCATTATGGCATTTTCTGCGGTGGTTGGAACAGGGGCACCTTCGTCGGATCACGTGGAGCTACTGTTGGCTAGGACTGGCTGTTTTAAGCAATTTTACCGCCCTTAATTTTCTGGCTGCTTTTATGATTAGCCACGCAGTAACCGGACTGGTTATACTATCCGGAGAGGCGGACCGCACCTGGAGATCTTTGTTTTTTTCCGCTCTTCCGGGAATTGTCCTGTTGGCCTTGCTGGCTATATTTTTAGCCTTGCCCATTCGTATATTAAAAGCCCAGGGTGAATTTTTGTACGGTGCCTCATCATTGTGGGATACCCTTTCCATTTTGGTTTCCGATACACTCTACAGTCAACATTATTTGGGTAGTTCAACAGAAAAAGTTGGCTTGGTCTTGTTTTTGATTTGGATCACTCCGGCATTAGCCTTTGGTCTGGGTGGGTACATGGTCGTTAAAAACACTGCAAGGCGATTTCACCTGGCTGTCAGCCTGTTGTTATTAAGTTCACTTGGGATCATGCTTTTGCAACATCTCTTTCTGGGATCACAATTCCTGTTCAACCGCAAGGCTCTGATGTACATTCCTCTGTTTGCCCTGGTTTCCTGGCTGTTTATCCACGCCCAATGGGAAAAGCAATGGATGCGGATCACCGGCACCGTTATCGCCGGATTTTTCGCGTATCATTTGTTAAGAACCGCCAACCTGCATTCCTGCCGCGAATGGTGGTATGATGCCGATACGAAAACCATGATGCGATCCTTGGAAGAGGTCACCCGGAATGATCCCAAGCCGGTCTCTTTGGGATTGAATTGGTTGTTTATGCCTTCTGCGGAGTATTACCGCACGGTAAATCATCTTGATTTTTTAGAACCCCTCATCTACGATAAAACGATCCAGTCCGACGGCCGGTTTGATTACTACTACATCGATGTCGCTGATTGGGTGGAACTGGAAGGTAATTACGAGAAAATACAGGATTATGGCAGCCGCTTCTTGTTAAGGAAAAAGTAACGAATTAGGCCATTTTGGCCTTAAGGGACTCCTGAGCTATCCACGAGCCGATGGCCAGGGATGAGGTTGCTGCGGGAGATGGAGCATTGACAACATGCACCAGACCCGGCTTGCTAAACAAACGAAAGTCGTCTTCAAGCTGTCCGGTATCACGGATGGCTTGTGCCCTTACGCCTGCAGGTGCAGATTCCACATCGTCGACTTGTAATTCCGGAATCAGTTGCCTGGCGGCTAGGATAAAAGCCTTTTTTGAAAACGAACGGTGGTATTCGTCAAAACCGATTTTCCAGTAATGACTGAATAACCGCCAGGATCCACTAAATCCTGCCCAATCCATGACGTCCCTCCAGGAGAAGTCCGCACGTCGATATCCTTCCCGGGACCAGGCAATGACTGCACTGGGACCGACGTCAATAACGCCAGTGATTCTGCGGGTAAAATGCACGCCGAGAAAGGGGAGGGCAGGATTGGGTACCGGATAAATGAGGTGATTGACCAGATGCCTGGCCTGGGGTTTCAGGGCATAGTACTCTCCCCGGAATGGCAAGATGCGTAAATCAATTTTTTTTTCAGACATACGAGCCAGGCGGTCTGCCCACAATCCCCCGCATGAGATGGCTAATTTGGTCCGGTACGTTTCTTTATTGGTTTCGATGAGAATTGAACGCTCTTCCCGGACGATATTGGTCACCTGACAGCCGGTCTGTACCGCACCGCCTTTGTCGCCTACTATTTTGGCAAACCGTTCGGCAACCTGTGCAAATTGGATGATTCCGGCCTGGGGTACAAACAATGCTGCTTTTACCGCAACATGCGGTTCCCTTTCCAGGGTTCGTTCAGCCGGCCACCATTCGATTCCGGTAAGCCCATTGGCCTTCCCGCGGTCTTGAATGTTCCTAAGTTGGGGGAGATCATTTTCGTCTGTGGCCACAATCACTTTTCCACAAACCTCATAATCAATCCCCTGTTGGTCACAGAAGTTAATCAGTTGATGGTAACCCACCTGACAAAGACGGGACTTCTGGCTTCCCGGCTTATAATAGATGCCTGAATGGATCACGCCGCTGTTATGACTGGTTTGATGGGCAGCTACGGAGGATTCTTTCTCTAATACAACCAGCTTCCAGTCCGGGTGAATCTCCAAAAGACGGAATGCGGTAGCCAGACCAACAATACCTCCACCGATGATCAGGGCATCGTATGTTTTCATCCTGTGAAGTTACGGTTTGCCGGAATTTTGTTTATACCACCGGCTTGAACTTCATCGTTTAGGAAAATGCGCGAGATCCATGCGGGCCGGACCGGTTAGGCATGAAACCGGAACGGGATGAAATTTTGTTTAAATTTATTGTGATGCAATCGTGGGGTACACAAAATTTGCGTTGTTGTTTGCTAGCCATTTTTCTGTGGTTTTCTGGCCAGACACTTGGTCTAGCCCAGGACACGCTTTCCAATGCCATGTACATCAGTCCTGCCGGAGAGTTGAAGTATGAAACCATCTACCGGTGGGATCGCAATCAGGGACTTCCCGGGGGCCAGTTATTACAAACCTTCAAAGATTCACTGGGTTTTTATTGGTTCGTCACTGAGCACGCCGTTTCCCGTTTTGATGGCGAACGGTTTCTTGACTTTACCATAAAAGACCAGGATAAACACTTAGCCGGGGCACATATCCAAAAAGTTTGGATGCCGGATCTACAACATTTGTGGGTTTTTTACGACGATCGTCAGAATGGATACGACCGGATTAATACGACCAATCTAAGCATCGCCTTTGAGAATTATCCAATTGCCAACATCGTCCGGTTTTTCCCGTTGGATCATGGGAGGTCGATTTGGATTACCGGTAATCAGAATGAGATTGAGGTTTATTTGCAATGGAAGGGCCAGTCGCGAATGTTAAAGGTTTATAAGCCTTCTGCAAAATGGGATCCTAATGAGATCATCGTACGAACCACTCCGGAAAGCATCCTGGTAGGTAACCTGGTGATGGATACCTTGTTGTTGGTGCATGAAAATCAAATGGAACAGGTACCGGTGCGGGGAAAGTTGAATGCCATTGCTCCCCAGGGAAGAAGAGATGTCCTGCTGACTTATTCGTATGTGCCGGGGATGTTTAAACTGGATCTGTACGATCTATCCATTGCCTATTTTACCTACGTTTCCACCAGTGAATATTTCGGAGATGGATTCCTGGATGAACAAGGCAATGCGGTATTTTCGATACGCAGTAATTTCAAGACACCTAAAGGATACATCATCATTACGCCCCAAAACGATGTGGTGCCTTTGTATCTGAACATTGATGGAGGTGAAATCATTACCGATCTGTATAGCGATAACATATTTAATGAGGTAGCCCTGGCTACGCCTACCGGTGCTTATTATCTCTACAAGTCGGGCAATAAAATTCATAACTTATTCAACAAACGAATATCGAAAGGGCAGTGGGGAGCGGTGATGCGGGGAATTGCCGAAGCGCCGGATGGTGCGATTTACGCGGTGCGGGAATTTGATGTGTTGTACCGGGTCTCACAGGACCTGGAGCATCATGAAGCGATCCTGGTACATGTCTACGACAGCGTGCAAAATCGCTACCTGCCTTTGAGTTGCAGTTCTGATCTGGTTTTTACGGACTCGGTGAGTCTTTGGGGAAGTATATGCGACAATGATCAAAATGCATACATCTACCGGTTCAATACACAATCCAGGCAAAGCCGGTTATTCTGGGTGGGTGCCGGAATGCTGGTCCGGGATTTTACTTGTGACCGGGCACGAAACGCATTGTGGCTGGCAGTTCGGCGCAATGTGGATAATGGTGGGCTGTTAATCCGTTTTGACTTGTCGACCCACCGCTTTGAATTGTGGAAGAACAACGACCTGGAAAATCCCCTTGACGATGCAATGCCAAACTGTGTAAAGCTGGACTCCACGGGCCAACTTTGGCTTGGGACCCAGGCGGGACTATTCCGGTTGGATCCCGAAAAAAATAACTGGAGACAATGGACAAAAGCGGACCAGTTAAATAATGAGCAAATCCTGGACATCAACATCGTCAAACCCGAAATCATTGGGTTAGGCACTGAGAATGGTTTTTTTCTTTATGATCCGCAATCCAAAAAGACCCTGCAACGCTATGATGCGGATGCGGGATTGAATAATCTTAACGTCTGCAGCATTCTGCGCGATGAGAGCGGTAACTTTTGGTTAGGCACTTTTAATGGACTTTCATTCATCAATGTGAGAGACGGATTAATTACAAATTACCTGGAACAAAGCGGGATCAGTCATAATGAATTCAACCGCCTCTCCGTCTTGAAGGACCACAAAGGCCGGTTTTATTTCGGTGGGATGAATGGAGTAAATGTTTTTTTTCCTGACCAATTGAGAGACAAGGACCAGGGAAATGGATTACGTCTGGTGGCCATTAATCAGCTGAATCGCAATAAAGGTCTGGTCCGTCATACGGACGAAATTCCCTATCTGAAGGAAATCACCATGCGCCCATCCGATGTATTCCTCGAGTTGCAGTTTTATCACCAGGACAACATGAATGCGAACAACATGACGCTCGCCTATAAGATCCAGGAGGCAGGCAGCTGGAACATCACCAAGAGTGACCGGATACGGATCGAACAGTTGAGTCCGGGGCTTTACACGTTACGCATTCGGGGAACCAATCTATCCGGCAACTGGCTGGAAGAAGAATGGGCCATGCCAATCCGGGTTAGGAATGTTTTTTATAAAAGTCCGTTTTTCATCCTTTTCCTGCTGGTAGGTTCCGGAGCATTGATCTACGGATACCTGAAAAGGCGCACTATGTTGATCGCGGAAGAAGAACGGCAAAAGGCCTTGATAACCAAGCGTTTTGCAGAGTTGGAAATGCAGGCGCTACAAGCACAGATGAATCCTCACTTTATTTTTAATGCCCTCAGTGCCATTCAGTATTTTGTCCATTCCAACAATAAAAAAGCTTGTGAATTATACATTACCAAGTTTGCGTTTCTGATTCGTTCAGTCCTGGAGGCATCAAAAAACAAGTACATTACATTGCGGGATGAACTGCGAATTATATCCACCTACGTTGAATTGGAAAGGATGCGCTTTAATAATAAATTTGATTTTGATATGGAGGTGGATCCTTCGGTCAAAGACGCCAATGTGCAAATCCCGGCCCTGTTTCTGCAGCCCTTTATAGAAAACAGCATCAATCACGGGCTCTTCCATAAGAAAGATAAAGGCAACCTGCAGTTAAAGGTTTTCCAGGAAGGGAGTAACATCAGCATCCTCATTCAGGATAATGGCATTGGTCGGCTCCAATCGGTGATGATTAAAGAAAAATCAATTGGCGCACACCGTAGCAGAGGATTGCAAATGATGGAAGAGCGCAAAGAAGTCTATCAGAAAGTGGATGGCTACCACCTCAATTTCAATATTGAAGATCTCTTTGAAGGAGGCAAGCCATCTGGTACGAAAGTATTGGTAAATATTCCCATTTTTGAAAACTAAATCGAATATGATTCGTGTAGTATTGGTTGATGACGAAGCGTATCCACGCATGCTTTTGAAGGAGTTGTTGGAAGAGAATTTTCACGACATTGATATTGTCGGAGAAGCGGATAATGCCGATGATGCCTATGAGTTGATTGAGGAAGAAGAACCGGATATGGTATTTCTGGACATTGCTATGCCGGAAAAAACCGGCTTCGATTTATTACATATGTTCGATCAGCCGGAATTTGAGGTCATTTTTGTTACCGGATATGACCAATATGCTTTGGATGCTTTCCAGCATTTTGCGATTGGCTATTTACTTAAGCCAATCGATGGAAGCATGTTGAAAGAGGTCGTCCTCAATGCTCAGAAAAGAATCGAAAGTAAAAAATCGAACGAGCACATCCAGCAGCTATTGGACCATCTGTCGAATGCTAACCATAAAACAAATCGGATCGGGATTCCGACGATGGAGGGCCTGGATTTTGTCGAATTGGATGAGATCATCCGGTGTGAGGGCGATCAAAAATATACCAAAGTCTACCTTACTGATAAGACATCCATACTCAGCTCTTACAACATCGGAGAGTTTCGGAGAATGCTGGAACATCACCACTTTTTCCAATGCCACAAATCGCATTTGGTCAATTTAAATCACGTGCGTAAATACAATAAAGAAGGTACGCTTCATATGTCTGACGACAGCTCGGTGCCCGTGTCGAAAAGAAAGAAAATCGAGTTTCTGAGCCAATTGCCAAGGTTATAAAACCGGTTATTCAATATTTACTTCCGTTTATCCAATCGCTTTGTATTTTTCTACAGGAAAACATATATTAGCGTCTGCATATCCTTATAAGTTGTTTCACCCAAAGAGTTCAACTTAGAACCATCTGCATTGCGCAGATGGTTTTTTTTATTTCATAACAGGGGGAGGAAGAAGCGGTGTCCGTCCTTCCTGCCGTTCCATCCGGCTCATTCGATCAGGTGCGCTTGACCCTGTCCGGTCCGAATACTGCGGATATCCAGGGTAATTTACCTTCGCTAACCTAAACGGAATTTGTTTTTTTGATGCTTTGGCGGACCGGGTCCGGTTGCCTTTTGTCTATATGAATAGGATGAAATCCGGTACGCTCATGCTGTAATAGCGTCCGATAATCCAATCAGTCTTTTTATTTGATCTGGACGAGTGCACATTTGTAAAAGCGAAAGGGAAACCTCAAAGGCAGGGTAACTTTCTTACGAACCAATGTATGTACATCACTCATTGACCGCTTTTTTTCATTAGTCTCTCTACATAGTTTAAAAAGCGTCTTATATCATTCAGCATT
>JAGQXC010000120.1 GCA_020436785.1 Saprospiraceae bacterium
ACATCATCACGGACACTTTCAATACTTGCCACCCCGGATGGCTGAATGGCGCTTAACGCAACAATCAAATATTTGGAGTTGAAATAATTGACCGGATCCTGGTAGATGTAGACATCCGGAGATACCATGTCAATATCTGCATTGTCACTGAATGCCCATTTGATGATGTCACGGGCTGTCTGTCCGGTACCTACTTCAAGCATGTACGCGTCGTTCTCCTGCAGGAAGCCGCTTTTCTCGAGGCTCAAAGCCGGATTTTCATCCGCTGCCTTTTGCATCTCGGCTAGCGTGCGGTTGCTGGAAACAAAATCGGCGGCCTGATTATATACTTCATTCTGGGTGCCCTCACTCGGAACGATCGGGCTCACGATGGTCCCGATTTTGTAACCCATATTGTTCGTCAGGTATTTATAATCCTGGACTTCGATGAGGTGAATACCAAACTGTGTGGCAACGATATTCAAATCGCCCGGTTTGGCCTGGTAAAAGATCATGTCGTTAAATGGCTTAACCATCCGGTTCAGGGCCGCGTAACCCAACTCACCGCCCAGTGAACCTGAGCCGGGATCCTGGCTATCCTTCCTAGCCAACGAGTCGAAAGAAGCCTGACCGGTCTCGATCAGGGTCTTGAGGCTGTCGATGTAGCGATAGGCGGCAGCCATTTCTGCCTGGCTATTGGGATTGGCTGTCCGCAATATGTGGCGGGACTTAACCGAATCGGGAATGATTTTTTTATCGATCAATTTAACGATCTCATAATTGTTGCCAGAGATGTAGGGTCCATATACTTGTCCATTGTCCAGTACGACGATGGAATCCGCAACCACAGGATTCAATTCGGCTTCGGTGTAATAGACCGGATCGTACTGGCTGTAATTTTGATCCAGGAACAAGGTATCGTTGGTCGATTCGGCAAAAGGAGTAACCAACTCATCCAGGTCTTTATAGATGGTTGCCGAGTCTTCCGCAGTAGGGATTACGTCGTATTTGACATAACTCACCTGACGCGTCTCTTCATCCCGGGTATAGGTGGTCTTATGGTCATCAATGTAAGCTTTAATGTCGGCGTCCGTAACCTCAACGTCGGCATCATCGACGTCATCAAAAGGTATCTGAACGTATTCAAAGCTGATCTTCTCGTTCTGATCCTTATGCCTCAATTCAGCCATCCAGGATGGGGTAAAAATGGATTTACTGATCAGGGTATTCAGCTTGGTCTGCAACTGTGACTTGATGATCTGATCTTCCTGGTATTTCCAGTAAGTGGCCAGATTGGGCTGGGCCTGTCCGGATTCGATCATTTGTTTGATCTGGTTCAATTGTTCACGGTCAACCTGTCCGGTCTGACTGTTCTGGAATTGCTGGCGGATGATGGGACTCAGGTTATTGCCATACTGTAAATCTTCCAGTTCGACATCCCCGACACCCAATCCCAGGGCATTGGATTCTGATTTCAGGATGGATTTTTCCACGAAATAATTCCACAGGTAAGAGCGCTGATTGTAAATGTCCGCGCCGCTGTTGGAATACAAAACCTGTTGGGTATTGTTAAATTCCGTCAAAGTGATCTCTTCTCCGTTGACTTTACCTAGGACCGGAGTGGCCCGGCCACCGCGCTGAGCGGAGTTGGTAATGTCCATGATTAAGAAGCCGCCCAAAGCCAATGCGATTGTGACAACCAGGATCCAACTATGCTTACGGATCGTCCCAATTAATGCCATATATTATTTACTTTATGAAAGTACCTACTGAAAAAACCCTGCAAAGGTACACGTTATCCTCCAATATCAAAACATATTTTTTGGTCCGCAGCGATCATACGTTCCTTGATTCGCGGGCGATTTTAATCCTGGTAGTCATTGGCTATGGCATCCAGTTCAGCATAAAATGCCTCTCCATAGCGCCGGATGAGGGCGTCTTTGACAAAACGGTAGACCGGCACCCGCAATGATTCTCCCAGCAGGCAGGCCGCATGACAAATGTCCCAGCGATCATAGACCAACATTTCCATGCCCGTAAAATTATCTTTCCGCACCCGGACCGGATATAAATGACAAGAAACCGGTTTGCGGAATTCGATCTTGCCTGCCTTCCAGGCATTTTCGATGCCACAGGTTGCGATGCCTTGTTTGTTGCGTTTCAGGTAAACACAAGCGCCATCTGGCATCAGCCCGGTTCCCCACTGCTGCATGCCCCGGTAATATTTGCTGCCGCCATTCTCTGCCAGAACCTCCTGGTGGTCCGGCGATAATTCGGTCAAAAGTGTTTCCTGAATGTTTTCAAGCAATTCCATTTCCTGTTTTTCCAAGGGCGCACCATAACTTCCTTCCCAGCAGCAAGCACCGCGGCAATGTTCCAGATTACACACAAACTGTTCTTTCAGCACGTCCGGATGAACCAATATTCCCTGTATGACCAGCACGATTCGTTTACGCCATTTAATTAATTGCAAAGATCGGATTTCCCCGTAAATAGTAGGGTGTATGCTTCGGATGGTTAATCCTCCTGTTGAGACAAATTGGAAGATGGTGCATAAGGAAAAGCACTACCTTTATCTATAATGGTCCCGTCCGGACATAAAAAATTACCTTGGATATGCTGCCATCGGTCCAGTCTTTATGGATTATAGCCTGGTTGCTGTTTGCAGTAGCCCAACGCACGATGCCTCCGGCAGCCCCGGAGGACTGCACCAATGCGGTGGATGACGATGGGGATGGCCTTATCGATCTCAACGACCCGGACTGTATCTGTCAGGTCATCAAGCCAGAATCACTGATCCCGAACCCATCCTTTGAGGACCATACCTGCTGTCCTTCCAACCGGGGACAACTGGAATGCGCCGTCACCTGGATCCAGGCATCGGAAGCAACCACCGACTACCTGCATACCTGCGGTTGGTTCGGATGGCCGAACATCCCGGTGCCCCGGCCCATACCGGATGGAGAAGCCTGTATTGGTTTTCGCAATGGAAGATACCTGAACAACATCGAGCCCAACTGGAAAGAATACACCGGTGCCTGTCTGTCCTCCCCCTTGCGTAAAGGCACCACCTATACCTTTCGTTTTTACATCGGTTTCTCAAATTCAACCATTTCACCGCCAACCAATGTGGTATTTTATGGCACGCCGGATTGCGACTACCTGCCCTTTGGTCTGGGTGACCCCGGCCACGGTTGTCCTCTGAACGGACCCGGCTGGCAGGAATTGGGTTCCGTCTACCTGAATGCCACCAACACCTGGGTCCGGACCGACATCACCATCATTCCCCGCCAGGACATTTATGCCGTGGCCATTGGTCCCGATTGTGCGCCAATCAGCGCTTCCAGTGACATCTACTATTTCTTTGACAATCTGATTCTGGCCGATCAGAAATCATTCGAATTTCAAATTATGGCCAGTAAACACCCTTGTGCTTCTGACTTTTCCCTCGAATTGCCCGCCTACGATTCACTGTCCTATCAATGGTACCTGAATGGCATCGCCCTGGTGGGTGAAACATCTCCTACCCTGGATCATTTATATGGAGATGGCAATTATCAGGCACGGATCACCTCAAGTCTGGATTGCCGGGTCACCGAACCCTATTCGTTTATAAAACCGGTATTCACCGGACACAGTAAACAGTGGATCTGCGCGAAGGACTCGTATGCTTTCGGTGACCGGAAACTGGCTGAATCCGGTATCTATGTAGATACATTTGCCACCCGGGACGGATGCGACTCCATTGTTGAATTAACATTGTCCGTGATTGATTTCCCTATTGATTCCGTGGTGGCACGCATTTTTGATGACGAAACGTATGTATTGGGACCACACCGGATCAAAGAACCGGTACGATCCATTTTCAGCCTGAGTTCAAAGCAGGGCTGCGACAGCCTGGTTTATCTGGATCTGAGTTACTACCATGTCTTCATTCCCAATGTCTTCTCACCCAATGGGGATGGAACCAACGATTATTTTACCATCCGGGGCACCACAGACCTGGAAGAACTGGTTGACTTCAAGGTTTTTAACCGGTGGGGTAATATTTTATTTGATCAACAGCACCTGGATCCCCAGGAAGGACTTAACGGATGGGACGGCACCCATCACGGACAGCCAATGCCCCCGGATGTCTATACGTACCAGGTCCTCCTCAAAATGGATGATGGCAAGTTGCGTGAACGCTCAGGTTCCGTCACACTGATCCGGTGAAGCAGTCCATCTGTATTCATCGGTGACTGTGTGATTCCCATCACGGATAGAGATGGAAAATTATCCCAATAATTGGTGGGATATCATGGAACATGCAAATTTATCAGACACCCCCAACCGGTCATCCGTTGAAATGATTTTGATCAGATCATTTATTCCACAATATTGTAACTTTAGCCGCCTTTTGCTGTTAGAAAATGCAAGTCCGGTAGCAAATGAAGAATTTAGAATTCGGCTCCCCAACAGACAACCACCGAGAATACATTATTGTCAAAAATAAATCGTAACGAGGCAAATGGATATACTGAAGCAAAGGTTTCAAGAAGTGGCGTCATCTGTGGCGCAGGAAGCAAAAGATTTTCTCAAATCCCATGGTGACCAAAAGATTGACCAGGTTACCGTCAGCCAGGTGTTTGGTGGCATGCGAGGCATTAAGTCCATGCTCTGGGAAACCTCTGAACTGGATCCTGAGGAAGGCATCCGGTTCCGGGGATACAGCATTCCAAAACTGCGAGAGCTGCTGCCCAAATGGAAGGGTGGCAAGGAGCCGCTGCCGGAAGGCTTGTTTTGGTTGATGCTTACCGGTGAGGTGCCCACCCAGGAACAGGTAGCCTGGTTGACCGCCGAATGGCGGCGCAGAGAACAACTACCTGAACAAACCATCAAAGTCCTGGATGCCCTGGCGGTGGATACTCACCCGATGACCCAATTTGTCATCGGCCTGATGTCCATGCAACCCGATTCCAGGTTTTCCGCGCAATATGCAGCAGGAATGGCCAAATCCGAATACTGGGAATATACCTATGAGGATGCCATGAACCTGATTGCCCGTCTCCCGTTACTGGCTGCATACATTTACCGGCGTTCTTTCGCCAATGGCCAACACATCGCACCCGACACCCGCCTGGATTGGTCCGGTAACTATGCCCACATGCTTGGATTTGATCAACCCGATTTTAAAAGTTACATGCGCCTCTACCTGACGATCCATGCCGATCATGAGGGAGGAAATGCATCCGCCCATACCACCCACCTGGTAGGGTCTACCCTGAGCGACCCCTACCTGAGCTTCGCCGGCGGCATGAATGCCCTGGCCGGCCCCTTGCATGGATTGGCAAACCAGGAGGTGATCAAATGGATCTTTGAGATGATCGATGAGATTGGCACCATGCAACCTACGGATGACCAGGTGGCCAGTTACATCAACCAGACACTCGATGGCGGCAAGGTAATCCCCGGTTATGGTCATGCGGTCCTTCGCCAGCCCGACCCGCGGTTTATTGCACAAAAAGTCTTCGCCGAAGAATACCTTCATGAATCCGATATTGTAAAGATCGTGTGGCAGTTGTTTGACATCGTTCCCGGAATCCTGCAAGACCTGGGAAAAGTTAAAAATCCCTGGCCCAATGTGGATGCCCATTCCGGAGCGATCCTGGTTCATTACGGACTAAAAGAATACGTTTATTACACGGTTATGTTTGGCGTTTCCCGGGCGCTGGGAGTTCTGGCGGCTCAATGCTGGTCCCGTGCATTGGGACTGCCTTTGGAAAGACCAAAATCATTATCTTTCGCGGCAATTAAAAAAATGGTTCATTAAATTACTGCAATCATGAATCTGCCAGAGAATCTGAAATACACGAAAGAACACGAATGGATCCGTATCGGAACAGACAACACGGCGTATGTGGGCATCACTGACTTTGCCCAGGGCGAACTGGGTGAATTGGTCTATGTTGAAGTAGAAACCGTGGGTGAAACCGTGGAGAAGGATGATGTTTTCGGGACCGTCGAGGCGGTCAAAACAACTTCTGATTTATTCATGCCGGTCACCGGAAAGATTCTGGAATTTAATCCTGCATTGGACGAAAACGATGGCGATAATCCCGGGTTGATCAATGAGGATCCGTATGAGGAAGGCTGGATCATCAGGATTGAGATCAGTGATCCGTCCCAATTGGAGAATCTCCTTGATGCGGCGGCGTACCAGGACCTGATTGCCTGATCTTTTTCAGACGTTACACACCAAAGCATTCCGGTATTGCATCTAACCAACAAAGGGTACCAAACACTGGCCTGGTTGTGGATGGTGACCATCACCGTCCTTTCCCTTTTACCAGGATCAGTGACCCCGGGAATGGGCATTCCATTTGCGGATAAGTTAGGCCATTTTGGTTTTTACAGCCTTTTTGCCTGGCTAGCATTGAATGCCTATCATGAAAAATTCCCGGAAAGAACTATTTTGATGGGCATTATTGCCTACAGCATTTGCATCGAAGGATTGCAACGCTGGATGTCTGTCGGAAGGCATTTTGAGTTTCTAGATATTCTTGCTAATATTATAGGCTCATTTGCAGGATATTTTGTTTTTTTGATTTTAAACCATAAAAAACGGAGATAATTATGGGAGATTTTGCAATTACTGGTAACGTGCTACTGTGGGCTGTCATTGGTCTGGTTGTAGTACTCCTTGCCATCATCTTCCTTTTCCGTACCAATCTCTCTCGCAAGTCCGAAGGAGGCTTCGCTGAAAAGTATGAAGGTAAGAAGTGGGCTTCCCCACTGATGGCCCGGGTGAAATATCCCGATGTAAATATTTTCAGATGGTCACCAACTTTCTTGTGGGCTGGGATTGTAACCTCTTTGTTGCTGACTTTGCTGGCATTTAACTGGACCCGGTTCGAAGACAAAGTGAAATACGATGTTTCCGACCTGGATATCGAAGAGGAGTTGGAAGTACAGCCGCCTCAAACGGCTGAACCGCCACCCCCACCGCCGCCACCACCGCCACCAGTCATCGAAGAGGTACCGGAAGAAGTGATTGAAGAAGAGGAGTCGGTTACCTTCGAGGACCAGTCCATCGATGAAGAAACGGTGATCGAGGAGAAACCACCGGAAATCAAAGAAGAAGCACCGCCACCGCCACCGCCACCACCACCGCCGCCAAAACCGAAAGTGGAGGAAATCTTTAAAGTCGTGGAAGAGAATCCTCGTTTCCCCGGCTGCGAAGACCTGGCTGGCAGTAAGGAAGAGAAAGAAAAGTGTTCCAAAGAGAAACTGCTTGAATTCATTTATAAAAACATCAAGTATCCCGCCATCGCCCGTGAAAACGGCATCCAGGGTATGTGTGTTGTCCGTTTTGTCGTTGAGAAAAACGGTTCCATCACCGATATCGAACTGGTCC
The DNA here is from genome assembly GCA_020436785.1 of Saprospiraceae bacterium. GTDB lineage: Bacteria > Bacteroidota > Bacteroidia > Chitinophagales > Saprospiraceae > JAGQXC01. The sequence goes on from JAGQXC010000120.1 coordinate 7,376, forward strand.
GTGACATCGGCGCCGGATGCGGAGAAGAAGCTGTACGAGTCGTTGGCCTGATGAATGAAATGGGCGAACGTTGGTCACCTGGAAGACAGCGTGGTCAGCCCGTACGCGTTCAGTATAACCTTCCCGTACGTTTCAAATTAGAGAACTGATCTTCTCCAGTAAACGAATAGCTTTCTATAGAGGCAGCCTGAATCTCAGGTTGCCTTTTTTATTTTACGAGCCTCCTGGTGTGACAACTTTTAGTCCTATCGAGTCGTTGTACTGAATATCTTCTGTTATCTTGGATTGTAAGCAATGAACCATCCTATGAAACACTTTATCCTGGCTATCCTTCTTGCTTGTACGGCTCAACTGGCCTGGAGCCAGCAAAACAACAACAACGCCAACGTCCGGTTGGCCAACCAGTACTACGTGAATGGGGAATACGAAAAAGCCGCCATACTCTACGACCGGCTGTATACGCAAAACAATCGCCAGGAATACTATTTGTCCAAATACGTCGACTGCCTGCTTGCCCTCGAATCCTACGACAAAGCCGAAGAGGCCATCCAGATACACCTGGCCAAATACCAGGAGTCTTCCACCCTCTACGTGACCTACGGAAAATTGCTGGAACGGCTCGGACGGCAGGATGAAGCTGAAACCCAGTATCAGAAAGCCATTGACCACCTTCCCGCAGATCGCTTTCAAGTGATCCAACTGGCCAATCTATTTATGGCACAGGCCAATTACGACCTCGCTGAAAAGGCCTATGAAAAAGGGCTGAAAGAACTCAAGGATAAGGCAGACTTCTCCTATTATATGGCAGAAATGTATCGCCGGAAAGGTGATCAGCCCAAAATGATTCACTACTACCTCGAAAGTCTGGATGAAGTGCCGGCAAGACTCCCCCAAATCAAATCGCTCTTCCAACGTTTCCTGTATGACGATGACCTGGCTGAGTTGCAACGCCAGTTGTATGAACGCTTGCAAACGAATCCCGGCGGTACCCAGTACAACGATCTCCTGACCTGGGTATTCATACAGCAGAAAGCCTATGACCGTGCATTGCGCCAGGAGATGGCTTTGGATCGACGCCTGGGTGAAAACGGGATGCGTGTGTTTAACCTGGGAGAGATCGCACTCAATGCCGATGATTATGCGACCGCTATCAACGCTTACAAATACATTCTCACCGATAAAGGCCCCAGCTGCCCGTTTTACATGGAAGCCAAACGTAAGTCCCTGGTAGCAAAAAGAGAAGAGTTAGCCAGCGGTGGTTCATTTGATGATGAACAACTGGGAGCACTGGAGACTGAGTTCGAAACATTTATCCAGGAAGTGGGCACCAACGCACAAACGGCGTTGATAGTGATGGATCTGGCGAAATTGGAAGCTTTCTACCTTAAAAACCTCAAGAAAGCCATCGGTATTCTGGAAAATTTGAAGGAGACGCCAGGTATCAATAATTTTTTATTGGCTCAGATTAAACTTCAGCTGGCTGATTACTACCTGATGGACAACAACATCTGGGACGCCACGTTGCTGTACTCTCAGGTGGATAAGTCTTTTAAGGAAGAAGAAATCGGGGAGGAAGCGCGCTTCAAGAATGCCCGGTTGTCGTATTTCGCCGGCGATTTTGAGTGGGCCCAAAAACAATTTGACATCCTGAAGGCCTCCACGTCAAAACTGATTGCCAACGACGCCCTGGATCTTTCCATATTCATCATGGATAATCTGGGGCTGGACACCACCGCACGGCCACTGAAGATGTATGCCGACGCCGAATTACTCAGCTTCCAAAACCGCGATGACGAAGCGCAAGTGAAACTGGATTCCATTAACCAGATCTATCCGGACCACGGTCTGGACGATGACGTGATCTACCTGAAGGCCCAAATCGCCGAAAAAGATCATCAATATCAGCAAGCGGCCAACCTCTACGAAGAAATTGTCACCGACCACGCGGATGAGATACGGGCGGACAATGCGCTGTTCAAGTTGGCTTCGCTGTATGAAAATCAACTGTTGGATATTGAGAAGGCAAAATCCCTGTACGAGAAATTATTTATCGAGTTTTCAAACAGTACCTTTGCGGTAGATGCACGCAAGCGATACCGCATACTGCGCGGTGACCAGGTGCAATAGGAATGCCTAAGCCGAATTAATACCATGGATTACCAACTGACCGAAGAACAACTTGCCGTACAGGCAGCTGCCCGTGAATTTGCCCAGAAAGAACTGCTGCCAGGAGTCATTGACCGGGACCGGAACATGCGCTATCCCAGGGAAGAGGTTCGTAAAATGGCTGAATTGGGTTTTCTGGGGATGATGGTCTCACCAGAATATGGTGGTGGAGGCATGGATACGATGTCGTATGTCGTCGCCATGGAAGAGATTTCCAAGGTCGACAGCAGTTGTTCGGTGATCATGTCGGTCAATAATTCACTGGTTTGCCATGGCATCGAGAAATACGGTAACGAAGCCCAAAAGCAGAAATACCTGCCTCTCCTGGCAAGCGGAGAATGGATCGGCTCCTTTTGCCTGTCAGAGCCGGGCTCAGGTAGTGATGCCACTCACCAATCCACCCAAGCCTTACCGGAAGGAGGCCATTACCTCCTGAATGGCACCAAAAACTGGATCACCAACGGAGGCACTTCCAGTCTGCACATTGTCATGGCCCAATCCCATCCTGAACAGGGTCATCACGGGATTAATGCATTTTTGGTTGAGACCTCCTGGTCTGGCGTTCAGGTAGGTGCGAAAGAAGATAAATTGGGCATCCGGGCTTCGGATACCCATACGATTATGTACAGCGATGTGAAAGTTCCTGCTGAAAATCGCATTGGTAAAGAAGGGGCAGGATTCTCATTCGCCATGCGTATCCTTGATGGAGGCCGGATCGGTATCGCCTCCCAGGCTTTAGGCATCGCCGCCGGCGCCTATGAACTGGCACTGAACTATGCCCAGGAGCGGGAAGCATTTGGCAAACCCATTGCCAACCATCAGGCGATTGCCTTTAAATTGGCCAACATGGCCACGGAAATCGATGCTGCCCGATTATTGGTTTACCGGGCGGCCCAACTAAAGGATAAAGGTTTGGATTACAGCATGGCCGCCAGCATGGCCAAGCTCTTTGCCAGTGATGTGGCTATGCGCCACACCGTCGAAGCGGTCCAGATCCACGGAGGATACGGATATGTAAAGGAATACCATGTCGAGCGCCTGATGCGCGATGCCAAGATCACCCAGATCTATGAGGGAACCTCTGAAATCCAGCGCCTGGTCATTGCCCGCCATATTTTAAAAGGTCAACTCTATCCCCCGGTATTCTTTTAGCGGTAGCCTAAGAACAGCATGGTCAGCGTGAAACAAAAAAGAAATCCCTTTGATTTTGCTTGTATGCTAAAAGCAATAATGCGGTGAAAGGAACCATCAAACTTTTTCAGGTTGCAGGTATTCCTGTCCTCATGCATTGGTCATTTGGCCTGATCCTGTTGCTGGTATTGATGGAAGCCCGCCGGAATGACCTTTCGTTCAGTGGCACGTTGTGGTTGCTCATGCTATTCCTGATTTTGTTTTCCTGCGTAGTCCTGCACGAATTCGGACATGCCCTGACCGCGCGGCGGTATCAGGTTAACACCCGGGACATCATCTTGTCTCCCATCGGAGGCATCGCCCGACTGGAACGTATCCCGGATAAAGCCTGGCAAGAGCTCTGGATAGCATTGGCCGGTCCGGCGGTAAATCTTTTGATCGCCGGCACCCTTTACCTGATCTTACAACTTGCACATCTGCCGGTGACGCTGCAGGCAGACTCAGAAACCCTGATGCTTAACCGGTACACGATCTTGCCTTACGTGCTGACCATGAATATTTTTCTGGCATTGTTTAATCTGTTACCGGCATTTCCTATGGATGGCGGTCGTGTATTGCGCTCATTAATGGCGCTGTTCATGCGCCGCTGGAAAGCCACCTTTGTAGCATCCTGGGTGGGTCGGCTTTTTGCTCTGGTATTTTTAGGCTTCGGATTGTATTGGGGAGAATGGGTCCTGGCATTTATCGGTCTGTTTATCTTTATCAATGCAGGTCTGGAATACCGCTCAACGCGCATCGAAGAAATGTTACAGGCCCAAACCATCGAGGACCGGATGAACCGGGATATCATTCGGGTGGATTCCAGTCTGACGTTTTCTATGGTTGAAAATCTGTTCGACAATCATGCCGTCCTCTACCTGGAGGATCCGGAAGACAACATTACCCATTATGTGATCACCCGTGAAATCCAGGGGAAAGCAATACCTCCACAAACGCCTCTTTTGCACGTGGCCCATCCGATTGGCCATCCTTTGAACGACCAATTATCGTTGGAAATCGCTTATCAGATCATGCAACAAAGGAGGCTGATGGCCATACCGGTTGCGCATGAAGGATTCATTTCCGGAAGTTTACTATGGGCAGATATGGAGAAAATGATGCGGAGGGCATCTCTATTCCGTTGGCATGCGTAAAAAAAGCCCTGCAATCCAAAGTTCATCTGAATACAGGGCTGGTATGAATTCGATCAGGAAAGCCTTATGACTGCTTCTCCTGGGTCTTTTCTTCGATCTTTTTTTGATCTGCCTCACGCATCCCTTCGCGGATTTCGTTTTCAATGGTCGAACGAGCACTGTTGAACTCGCGGATGCCCTTGCCTAAGCCACGCATCAGTTCAGGTATCTTCTTACCGCCGAACAACAACAGCACAACGAATACTACCACCACCAGTTCCCATCCACCGGGCAGGAATGCAAATACACTAAGAGTTATCATGATTTAAAGGTTTGACTAACAAATGTAAGATAATTAAAAGCTTCTGTAAAGACGCGATCCGTGAAAAAGGTCAACGCCTGAAGTCAAATTTATTTTTTCAAGCCAATTTCCCGTAGACGTTCGTCCAGGTATTCACCGGCTGTAATTGGTTCGTAAGCCAATGGATGCTGGTCATCAATGCACTGATCCAGGCAGGTTAAATCCATCGAACTGCGCGGATGCAGAAAGAACGGTATCGACAATCTCGGCGTATGCCATTGTTCCCGCGGAGGATTCACCACCCGGTGGGTCGTTGACTTTAGTACATTATTGGTTAAACGTTGCAGCATATCACCAACATTAACCACAATTTCCCGTTCCTCAGGCATGATATCCATCCATTCTCCCTGTTTATTTAAAAGCTGCAGCCCCCCGGCAGAAGCTCCGACCAACAGGGTGATCAGATTGATGTCTTCATGCTGTTCTGCCCGGATGGCCGTTTGAGGCTCTTCCCGGATCGGAGGGTAATGAATCGCGCGCAAGATGCTGTTCCCATTTTTTATCTTATCGCGAAAGTAATCCTCTCCAAGTCCGAGGTATTCGGCGATTGCCTGCAACAACAGACCACCGGACTGTTCAAATGCCCGGTACAGCTGATCGCCTTTCCCGGTGAATAGCGGGGTCTCACGGACATACACATTCTCCGGATATTCAGCTTTAATGGGGTCTCCATCTTCCACGACCTGGCCTATTTGATAAAACTCTTTCAAATCCGCCACGGTAGATTGCTTGGCATGTTCTTTTCCAAAGGAGGTATAACCTCTCTGTCCCGCCAATCCGGGCACCTCATATTTCCGTTTGTCCTCGACCGGCAAGGCAAAAAACCGTTTCGCTTCGTCATAAAAAGTATCCACCAACTCAGCGGAAACCCCATGATTAATCACTCCGACAAAACCAACTTCAGAAAATGCCTTACCAAGTTGTTCGACAAATTCCTTTTTATCCTGGGAAGATCCCGACCGGTATTTGGAGAGATCAACTAAAGGGATGGTTCGTTTCATTGCTTGTGATTTACCATAAATGTAAATGTTCCTTCCGAATCCACCAATGTGGGTTCTCTTACTGGCGTTCCGGTTTGTATTTGGATTCATTGAGGATCTTGCGGGAATCCGTTTCAGTGATTAATTGCTGTAGACTCATTTCCGGATGGTGGTGCATGTATGCCTGAACAACGCGATAGCCAATGAAGTTCCCGGTGCGACCAGGTGCTATCTCGGGCATCCCGGCCGAAGTAGGGCTAGGAAATACGTATTTGTTGAATTGCCGTAAATCATTGGAATAAAGCAGCTTCTGATCGATAAAATAAGACCAGATCTCCAACTCATTTTTATTGCACCAGCTCATCTGCTCACCCGTGTATTCATGCAAAATACTGTCTTGTTCGTAAGGCAGTAGCTTGTGCAGGATGTATAATTTTTTACCGTTATGGATCATGTAATCGAGCAGCTGGCCTTGTGCCGGTACGCTACCAACCCAATCATCAATCCACGATTCCATGCTCTTCCTCACCAGGTGGGCTTTGGTGAATGTCCTGGATAAATAATCCGAAAAAATGGGATTGGAAGGATCCAGAGCTTTGTAATCCACCTCAGGAAAGAGGTAAAAATCCAACCCTATTCCCAGGGCATCCTTGCCATGGTTGTCGGCAAACAAAAAATTGGCGATGGTGTATTCAGAGATGAAAGTATACAGGTCGGGTGTCTCCTTTTCCGGAAAATAGAATTTTGCAAATTGAAAGGCCTGCCGGAATCCGGCTTCCAAGCTGCCAAAATCTCCATACACACTATCCACCAGATGAATGATGTGCTGAATACCACTGTCTTGTGCCATCTCTTCCAGTAAAGCGGGTATTTCCTCATCGGAGACTTCATCAAATCCCAGAATCCGTTTCAAATAGATTTCGGTAAATACCGGATGATCATCCTTCCAGGTCTTCAAAGACTCCGTTACTTCATCCTTCAATAATTCCTGGTCGGCACGAAATAATTGAAACGCTACGGTTTCGTCCGACACGTCCGGTATCGATTCTTCTGCCTTTTGTGAACAGTGGGTTAATAAAATCGAGATGAGTATAAATGCACCCGAAATGAACAAATGTCGCATCTTGTAACGTTTTTATGTTGGGTTTCCCCGGCTGCGGGGGAGTTGCAATATTAATATCAATTAATGCCGAATTATTATGCGAACCAAAAGTTACCTCCTTCTTTTTTTTCTTCTTCCCTCCATAGCAGTCTGGGGTCAACTCCATGATTACCGGATGGGAGTTCAAATGAGCCCCACCTTTTCCTGGTTTTCATCCAATGAAAGGCTGGTCAGTCCCAACGGCGCAAACTTAGGCATTCAATTCGGACTTCAAAGTGAATTATACTTTTCCGACCAGATTGGGATGACCGTCGGCGCTGCCATTTCATTCAACCAGGGTGGCCGTCTGTATCATGAGATCGGTGGTAATTTATTACCGAACTCCGAACTGACCGATAAATCCTTTAACACCGGCACCAAACCATTGCCTGACGGGACCAACATCCGTTACCACCTGCAGGTCATTCATTTACCCGTCGGAATGAAATTCCGGACTACCGAATTCGGATACATCCGCTATTTCCTGGAAGCACCCATCATCGACCCGATGATCATCTCCAAGTCACGGGGTACCATCACCGGTTTCAATGTCGATCTCGATGGCGAAAACATCCGTAAAGATGTTTCGAAAGTCCAACCCAGTATCGGTATTGGATTAGGCATGGAATACAACATCAGCATGCACAATGCGGTGATTTTTGGCCTTTATTTCCATAAATCGTTGCTTGACCTGACCAAAAACGGGACCAAAGCCATCCTTACGGATGATAAAGGCACCCCCACTCCGGCCGATGATATGTACCGGAGAGAGACGGAAAATGCCAAGATTCGTATGAACCGGCTCCAGTTTCGCGTCGGGATACTCTTCTGATCCGAAATTTAACATTTGCCGGCAGGTCTGGATTCATTCGCAGAAATGACCCATATTTGCAGCGAATTTGAAAAAGACGAGATATGCAGGGCATTTCCGAATCCTGGATCAATACGTTCATTGATCAGGCATTGCAAGAAGACGTAGGTGCGGGAGATTATACCTCATTGGCTTGCATCCAACCCACGGGCCGATCCAAAGCATCCCTGAAGGTCAAAGATGTCGGTATCATCGCCGGGGTTGAGCTCGCAGAGCGCATTATGAAGCGGGTTGACCCGGACCATCGTTTTACACGGTTGATTGAAGACGGAAACGATGTCTGTGTGGGCGACATTGCATTTACCATTGAAGCCAATTCCCAGGCTTTGCTCAAAGCAGAACGGTTGATCCTGAACAGCATGCAACGGATGAGCGGCATTGCCACCATGTCTGAACGCTTTTCCGCCGAAGTGGAAGGATTGCCCGTAACCATTCTGGATACCCGTAAAACGACACCCCTATTGCGACCATTGGAAAAATGGGCGGTGCGCATTGGAGGTTGCTCCAATTATCGCGATGGCTTGTACGATTGGATCATGATCAAAGACAATCACATTGCTGCTTGTGGTTCCATTTCATCCGCCATCGACCGGGTCCATACCTACCTCAAAGCCAATCAACTGGAGTTAGGCATCACCATCGAAGTGAAAAACTTGCTGGAACTTTACGAGGTGTTACAACACGGCGGTGTGTCTCGGATAATGCTCGATAATTTTGAACTGCCCATCCTGAGAGAAGCCGTTGCGATCATTGACCATCGTTTTGAGTCAGAGGCTTCCGGTGGCGTGAATTTGCATACCGTGCGTAAGATTGCCGAAACCGGCGTGGACTACATCTCTGTCGGTGCCCTGACGCATTCCGCGGGTGTACTGGATCTGAGTTTGAAAATAGTGGATTAACCGGATAGAGGATTATCCGCGTACGACGACCAATGCCAGAAAAATAAACAGCAGAATCAATAAGAGGATCCGGGAGTCGATTTGAATCCTTTTACTATCATGCAATTTTTCAGGAATTTGGTCCAAGCCTTTTTTTTGCAAATCGTACAAAAAAGGTGCCAGCTACTGCCATTTGATCAAAAAAGAAGTGATTGACACAAAATATTCCAGCTTTACATTGCAGACTTCTGGCCTCAGGACCAGGACGCACCTGAAAGAAAGCATTGGTTACAACATCTGCAGAATCCGATAGGCAGCCAGGGGGCCTTCATAAATAAAACCGGTATAGATCTGAATCAGCGGGCACCCTGCAGCCATCCTTTCGACCGCATCGGCTCCGGTCTGAATCCCGCCCACGCCGATAACCACCAGCTTCTTTTGGGATTGGGCGACAATTTTCCGGGCGACTTCCTGGGCGCGTCCCCGGACTGGCTGACCGCTCAATCCGCCGGCACCGATCCCGGCGACCTCTTCTCGGGGAGTGATGAGATGATCTCTTTTGATGGTGGTATTGGTTGCAATGATGCCTGCCAGCCCGGTCTCCTCCACAATGGCGACCACGTCGCTTAACTGGGCATCTTCCATATCCGGGGCTATTTTCAGTAAAATTGGCTTGGGTTGCGGTTTGAGCTTATTGACCTCCTGCAACCGGGAAAGCAAATGGTGTAACGGTTCCCGGTCTTGCAGTGCGCGCAGTCCCGGGGTGTTCGGAGAACTGACATTAACCACAAAATAATCGACATATGGAAAAAGCTTTTCAAAGCATTCCAGGTAATCATTGACCGCTTCTGCATTAGAAGTGAACTTGTTCTTACCGATGTTACCTCCGATAATCAATGGACCCCGGTATTTTTTCAACCGTTCAACCATTGCATCGACACCTTCATTATTGAAACCCATCCGGTTGATCAATGCCTGATCCTTCGGAAGCCGGAATAATCGTGGACGGTCATTGCCAGGCTGGGGACGGGGAGTCACCGTACCGACTTCTACGTAGCCAAATCCCAGATAGTAAAGCAGATCCAGGTATTTGGCATCCTTATCAAAACCTGCCGCCAGGCCCACCGGATTGGGAAAATGCAATCCCATAATCTCTACCGGCTTCTCGGCGTTCTTTTTACGTTGAATCTCCCACCATTTGCGCACCCCAGGTAAATAAAGTGATGCACGCAAAAGATCCATCGCCATGTGATGGGCTCGTTCCGCAGGAAAGCGAAAAAAAAACGGTTTGATCAGTTGTTGATACATGGCTCGATAATATCGTTGGCCAAAAGTACTATTCTTCCACCGTAATTAAAGGCTGGTCCGGCCGTGTCTTTCCTGATGAAATCAGGCCTTTTGCACCATTTCCTGGAAGACCAAACGCTGATGATTGAGGGCAGCTATTTTATCCTGCGGATCAGTGCGGCATTCCAGCAATACCCAGCCCTGATAATTGGAATTGACCAATAAAGTCATCAATTGCTGGTAAGGATAAGGGCCAA
>JAGQXC010000643.1 GCA_020436785.1 Saprospiraceae bacterium
ATCCCAGTGATCTGGGTATGCAACATTATGCGGAAGGCTATGAAAAAGCACTCAGGGAGATCCTGCATGAACCTGCCGGGATGACATCCACCACCCAGCCCTGCACCCAGCGCCGTGAGCCGGGTAACTACGACTGGGAAATGCGGCATCGCGAGATCCTCAGGATGAATGCCAGCAGTCCCCCAAAGTTGATCATCCTGGCCAACTCAATCATTCATTTCTGGGGTGGCGAACCAAAAGCTCCGATAGTCCGGGAAGAATCTACCTGGGCTAATCACTTCACACCCATGGGCTTACGCAACCTGGCTTATGGTTGGGATCGCATTGAGAACGTGCTGTGGCGGGTCTACCATGGCGAACTGGATGGTTACCAGGCAGAGCAGGTTATTGTGATGATCGGAACCAACAACCTGCATCTGAATAGCAACGATGAAATTCTGGCTGGCCTGGACCTGCTGATCCGGGCGATTCAGTACCGTCAACCTACGGCAAAGATCCTGCTGATGGGACTCCTCCCCCGCCGGGATTACGAGTCCCGGATCGTGGATCTTAACCGGCGCATCGCACTACTGGCCGGCGATCACGATGTGGACTTTGGCGATGTAAGCGATGTATTCCTGCAACCGGATCACCAAGTGAATGAATCGTTGTTCTCGGACGGGCTGCACCCGAATGCGGATGGGTACCGGAAATTTGGTATCGCACTATTATCGTTAATTAAACCCTAATTTGATACCGGTTTCTGAACTTTGTGTACATATCCTGATTTTATAATCCACAACCTAGCGTTTAATGAACACATGCTCCCGGATTTGGCTTTCCCTGATCATCGTTACCATGAGCATGCATCCAGTGCTCAGTCAGCTCGATCCCAATCTCGATCTGATTCATGCTGAAATGAAAGCAGCTAACCGGCACCATCTCTTATCAACCCTGGAGACCCGGGAGACGGGGGCTAATTTCGACATCCACTACGAGCGCATGGAATGGTCCATCGATCCGGCCGTCAATTACATCCGGGGATCGGTGACCACATATGTTAATGCCCTGGAATCGCTCGATCATCTTGCTTTTGACTTGGCGAACAATATGCAGATCGATTCCATTATTTATCATGGTCAGCAGATCACCACCTACACCCAGACAGATAATCAAACCCTGGAAATCCCTCTCCCCTCTTCCATTGAAGCCGGGACCCGGGACAGCATACAAATTGCCTACCAGGGCGTTCCCGGAGGCGGCGGATTCGGATACTGGGTGCAAAGCGCTCATCAGGAGACGCCGATTATCTGGACCTTGTCTGAACCTTATGGTGCGCTGCAATGGTGGCCATGCAAACAGGACCTGAACGACAAGATCGACAGCATGGATATACTGGTAACCACCCCGCAACCTTACCGGGTAGCGAGTAATGGCCTCCTGGTCGAAGAAAAAGTGCTGGAGGATGGTTCCACACGCTATCATTGGCAGACCCACTACCCTATTGCTGCCTATCTGGTCGCCCTGGGTATTACGAATTATGCCGTCTATTCGGATTATGTGCCGGTGCCCGGGCATAAGGACATTGAAGTATTGAATTACGTGTATCCGGAAAACCTGAATACCGCCATGACGCAGACTTCGCAGGTGGTGCCGGTGATGCAATTATACAATGAGCTTTTTGGCCTCTACCCTTTCGCTGAAGAAAAATACGGCCATGCACAATTTGGCTGGGGTGGCGGTATGGAACATCAGACGATGACCTTTGCCAACAGTTTTTCCTTCTTACTGGTCTCCCATGAGCTTGCACACCAATGGTTTGGGGACAAGGTCACCTGTGGTTCCTGGCAAGACATTTGGCTGAACGAAGGATTTGCTACCTATTGTGAAGGACTTTGTTATGAGCATGGATTGGGCAATCAGGATTGGCAGGAATGGTTAAAAAACAAAATCAACATCATTACCAGTGCGGGGAGCGGATCGGTATTCGTTGAGGATACCTCTTCCGTCAACCGGATATTTGATGCCCGTCTCACCTATTATAAAGGAGCGTTACTGCTCCATATGTTGCGCTGGAAATTGGGTGATGCGAATTTCTTCCGGGGAATTCGCGAATACCTGAGTGACCCCGAATTGTCCTATCAATTTGCCCGAACGGCTCAGTTGCAATCCCACCTGGAAGCGGCAAGTGGTCAGGATCTTACCGATTTTTTTCAGACCTGGTATTACGGCCAGGGCTTTCCCAGCTACCACATCTTATGGGATCAAACGGGCGATTCATTGAAGTTGACCATTGCCCAATCGACGTCCCATCCATCGGTGGAATTCTTTGCCCTGCCAGTCCCAATTCTGGTTGAAGGGCCTGACAGAGATACGCTGCTGGTCTTGCCAAACGACCATTCCGGACAAACTTTTACAGTCAGGCTGGGATTCCAGGCAACCAGCCTCCAGATTGACCCGGACCATTGGCTTATTTCGGCTGCCAATACGGTCACCCGCGAGACTTCAGCCCGTCCTGCACAGAACCGGGAGGAAACCATTAAGGTTTTCCCCAACCCGGCAAGTTCGTACCTATATATTTCAAAACCACAACCAACACCAGGCACTTACACCATCTCCGATTTATCCGGGAGAATAATTCAACAAGGTACTTTGAGCAATGATCACTTGACGGCCATATCGGTGGCAAGCCTGGCCTCCGGCATATATCTATTG
>JAGQXC010000644.1 GCA_020436785.1 Saprospiraceae bacterium
CAGAAAAATGCCATTTCATCCAGCACATCCAAATGACGGAATTTATCATTGAACTCAATGCAATCGAAAAAGACGGGCTCATCCAGCAAAAAAATATTTCCGGAGTGTAAATCGCCGTGACCGTCGATGTAAAATCCATCACGGTAACGTTGCAGAATCCTAGGAGCAAGCCTGGATAACCGGTCTTCCACAACCCGGATGGCCTGATCAATGACCTCGCCCGGGTTATCCTCCAGATTTTCGGATAAAAAACCAATAACCTGCCGGACATCCTTGAATTGCTCCAGCCACCAGGAGGTATCCGGTGGTTCCGGAATGCGCTCAGCCAGGCGGTGGAAGGCGGCCAGTTTTTTGGCGATTTGTGCTACATGGTTCGCCGAGACCAGATGATTTTCCAGTAAAGTGGTCATGTATCGGGTGTCGTCCATCCGGTGCATCTTGACCGCAAAATCAATCACGGGACCATCATTTTTCTCCAGTGCCGGACGATCCTCCTGTTGCACAATGGGGACCACGTCCAGGTAGATATTCCGGGTGAATCGTCGATTCAGCAAGACTTCCCGGTGACAGTAAAACTGGCGTTTTTCCAAGGTGGAAAAATCAAGAAAGGAAAATTTGACCGGTTTTTTGATCTTGAATACCAGGTTGCCGGCTAACAGCAACCAGGAAATGTGCGTCTCCACCAGTTTGCCCTGAGGCAGACTTGCCAGTAATTGGTCAATTTCTGTCCGGGTCATGTTTTGTATGAGTCTTTTTTAACATACAGGAGCGCTTTTTCCAGCATCTGTTCCAGGGATTCCTGATCGCTATGCAGGATCAAATGTTCTTCATGCATTGGTTCCCATTGGGCCTGCATCAGGCGAAAAACGGAGAAATCGGCTTCACTGTCAGGGCGGGGATGAGATACCCGTCCATGGATGACGTCATCATCTGCCTGAAGTTCTATCCAATACAACGGCAGTTGCCCATTGGTTAACCTTTCGATAACTTCCTGACGCATCGCTTGCCGGTGAAAACTGGCATCCAATACCACCGTTTTACCATTGTTCAGTGCCTGGAGCGTTTCGGTAAACAGGGTTTCATAGACAAGGGCTTTATGATGCGGATCGTACTGGCCACGCAAACCCATGAGGGATCGCACCACATCACTGTTCAGGTGGATGCCTTGCAATCGATGAGCCAGCATTTTTCCGAACGTTGTTTTGCCGGTGCCCGGTAACCCGAAGACGATGACCAACATAGTTATGGAGCTTCTTATATTCTAACAGTTGATCAACGGGAAGGGTTAAGGAACCGAGGCCTTTAAAGCAACACCACCCGGATTGATGTGACCGGATTATTGATTTGGCAATCCTCGCCGTATCTGTTGGATGATGCTGTCCGGGCGGTAATAGGGGGCATAATAGCGGACCCAGACATGTGCTCCGTCACGGCCCCGGATCACTTCCGCCAGCACCCCGGTGGTGTCATTTCTGAGGATAAACCGGCCATTGATGACATAATCGATGGCGTAATCACGGATCAGTTCCGGGATACCGTCATCTTTGAAGTTTACGGTGGTTGTCGGGCCGACGACCTGATAACCTTGACCGGAATTGGACAGCTCGTCGACCAGATTTAGGGCGATGGCCGAACTCCAGTCTACCAGGTTGCTGTCCTTGCCAATGAATGGCATGATGGCAATTCTTAATCCCTTTGAGGAGTTGGGCTGCTGGTCCATGGAGCGGCCTTTCCAAAACCATACGATTCCGGCCAGCGGCAACAGGATCAGCACCCAAAAGATCGTTTTTGGGAATTTACGCCCTGCTGTTTCAGTAAGGAAATTATCCGTCACCGGTTGCACCAGCCAGCGATAGCCACGCCGCGGAATGGTTTCTATGTATACGGGATCGCTGGCATTATCCTGTAAAGCGGCACGGATCTGCCGGATACAAAAATGCAGGCTGCGTTCGAAATCCACTTCCACTTCCGGCCAGACAGCCTCTTTGATTTCTTCGTGACTGACCATCTCCGGGTAACGGCTAACCAGTAAAGCCAATAAACGGGATGGTTGGGGTGGTAACCGGCTAACGTTATTTTTTCCTGCGGAATCCAGGAAAATTAAATCTCCCGTCTCCGGCAAAAAAGTAAAATGGTCAAATCGGAATTCCGTATCCACCCCATTAAGATAGGCAGAATAACTACGATCGGGCACCTTTGCTTTTCAGGAAGTCTGCAATTTTCTCATCCTTGGCCATTTGCAATGGACGTTCACCATAGGCCTTAAATTTCCGGCCGGTCCGGTTAACATCGGCACCGTGCGCAACCAATAACTCGACCATTTCCATTTGTCCTCGCAAACAAGCCCAATGAAGGGCGGTAGTGCCCAGAAAATGTTGTTCCTCAACCAGGGCGCCCCGTTCGAGCAATAATTTCATCATCCCGGACTCACATTGACCGATGACCGGGTACCAGAGCAGGGCGAAATCGTGGGCTCCCCGTTCCTGGATCCGGCGGGGATCTTCATCCAGGAGCCTGGTGACTGTCGTGAAATCATTCATCATTACCGCGGTCGGCAAAGAATACGGGGCGCCATTTTTCAGGAGATAATCCACCAGATCTTTCCGCCCGGTATGGGCGCAAGCCTCGACCGCATGTTCGCCGGTGGTCGCCACACTGTGTGCCATGCGGGGGTCTGCGGAGACGGATTTGGTCACGAAATCCAGGTTGCCGTGCGCATTGCCGACCAGATGCGACCGCAGATACTGAGGAATGGATTCCAGATCTTCCGGAACAGAATAGGTCGAGCCGTCGGCGGTAATGGCGGTCTGGGAGGTGCGGCAGGTACGCTTAATCTGCTGATGATCTTCCAGCAGTTCCGCCACCGGATCATGGCCATTTTCTTTTGCCAGATCATAGGGTGTTTTGCCGGAATCATCTTTGCGGTCGGGATTGGCCCCATGCCGTACCAACATTTCAACCAACTCTTTCCTTCCCCGTTCTGCAGCCAGGTGTAAGGGAGGTCGGTCGGCGTTACGCACCGGATCCGGATCGGCGTGATTGCTCAACAGGCTGGCTGCGGTCATTTCCGCTGTTGGTAAATCCGGATGTCGTAATGCTTGCTGGAGAGCGGTGGAACCTTTGGGGCCGCGGGGATTGCAATTGGGATCACCACTTGGAGCATAAACCCGCCAAATGTCGGAACCGGCACCTCCGGCTGCAGCAGCCCACATCGCACAGCCACCGACCGGATGATCTGCATTGACCAGCGTCTGGGTTTCCGGAGTTTCATTCCCTGTCAATTCGGAAAACCGTTCCCAATCCAATGC
>JAGQXC010000121.1 GCA_020436785.1 Saprospiraceae bacterium
GGCCAGGTATGATTCCAGGGACCTAAAATCGCCTTCACCGGCACGTCGGCATGCTCTAAATAACGGGGAATGAAATCCCGGTAACCATCGTACCAGCCCCCCCAGAATAAAGACCGGTATGTCAATTCTGGAATAATCTTCATTTAACGAAGCGCGGTTCCAGAACGGTCCATCCGTTTGCTGCCGTTTGTATTTCAGCAACCAGGGTTCGGTGTCGAAACGGTCCTCAAACCACTTGTTGTCAATGGGAAAGTCAGGAGGGCCGGGCACCATGTTACCTACATCCATGCCCATTTCATACGCATCGAGGTGCATGATGCCATCCATAAAATGCACATCATCCTGGTAAATATCATCGGTGGACATCAACGAGATGATGGTCTTCAGTGCAGGTGGATGTCGCATGGCCATATGCAAACCGTTGAAGCCTCCCCAGGAGATGCCCAACATGCCGATGTTGCCATTGCTGAACGGCCGGTGCGCCAGCCAATCAATAATTACATCTCCGTCAGATTGCTCCTGATCGGAGTACTCACCATCCACCAATCGACCCTGACTGCGGCCGGTGCCACGTATATCCACGCGGGCAAAAACGTACCCACGCTGAACAAAATAACTGTAAAAGGGGTAGCGCCGTCCGCGGCTCTCATCTTTACGGTAAGGTAAGTACTCCAGGATGATGGGATAGGGCCGATCGCTTTGAAAGCCCGCCGGCAAATAAAGATCAGCCGCCAGATTTACGCCATCCGGCATGGGAATAAACACTTCCCTAATGGTAATGGAATCGAGAGTGGTAATGGGTAATTGGGGAGTTTGGGCGGGCAGCAGCAGTGAATAATTGATTAATACAAAAATTAGAACAAATCTTACCACACGTAGTGCGTTTAGCACTTCAAAACATGCTCCTTTCATAGTCTGTATTAGGATTTTCAAGATGAAATAATTTCCAGGATTTTGTTTGATTACGTCGAAATACCGAAAATCGTTAAATTGTATCATCCTTTTTCAGACTTTTTTGCGGTTATTAAAGATCCTCTTATACTCTAAGCTGTTACTCCCAAAGTTAATTAGTAATCCGAACGGGAAATTATAAGCAACGGTATAGTTCTTGGCTTGATTAAGATGTACATCTTCCAATTTAATTACCGCATTAATTTCAACGACCAGCTTCTTCTCAATAATAAAATCAGCCCTACGTAGCCCAATTGCAATTCCATCAAGTAAATAGGTTGTTCCATTTCCCGAACGAATTGAATACCTGACCGATCCAATTCTTATAGCCAAGCCACGTTGATAAATGACTTCCTGAAATCCATTCTCCAAAGCATTATGGACTTTCATTGCACATCCGATTACCTGATCGGATAGTTGATCATCAAACATGATTGCTAATGGGTTCCCTCTTTATACCATATTGGATAATTATTGGGAGAATTAACGAATTAAGTTTGCTTATTTTTATAGAGGTTAGCTCAATCCTCCCTGATCGAATCAATGGGATTGGCCTGTAACGCATTACGGATCAATATTCCAACCAGCGACAAACAAATAGCCATCAGGATCGCACCGGCCACGATAAAACTGATCCAGGATATTTCGATGTGATAGGCATAATCTGCCAACCATTTTTTAACCGCTGACCAGGTAAACGGGACGGCAACGATCAAGCCAATCAGAAAAAGGCGAATGTACTGGCGGTTGATCAGGTAGAGGATGGAACCCGCGGACGCGCCCAATACTTTCCGAATCCCAATTTCCTTTCGTCGCTGGTCAATGGTAAACGACACCAGGCCAACCAAACCCAGGACCGCAATAAAGATGGATAAGAGGCTGAGTAACCGCACCATGGATCCCAGTTGTTTGTCCTGATCATACAATTCAGCCAGTTCATCATTGAGTATCGAATACTGGAAGGGCAACTGGGAATCAAACCGGTCCCACAACGCATGAGCCTGGGCGATGGTTTGTTCCGCCTGATCCTGTTGAAATTTTACAGCGACTACCCTCATTTCACCCCAGATGGGTAGATCAATGTGAAAGAAGATGAGCGGAGCAATATTTTCATACAACGACTGAAAGTTAAAATCACTGACTACACCAATAACCTCAGGGTGGACATCCAAGCCCGGATAAATAATGTGCTGATGCAAAGCTTCTTCGGGTGTCCAGCCAAATAATCTTGCCGTCGTTTCGTTAATGACCACATGCTGCAGGTCCGCTTGATTATTTACCTGGAAGGCGCGGCCTGCTGCCATTTTTAATCCCATGGTAGGGACAAAATATGGATCAACTTTCAATTGATTGACTGAAATTTTGATGTCAGATCCTTCCCGGGAAAAGATGTCTTCATAAGCTATTCTTCCCGGCACATTCATCGCCACCGTGGCCTCCTCGATACCTTTTAATTTGACGATTTCATCTCGAAACGAAGCCAGATGTGTTGACAATTTGTCCGCATTGCGAATCACCAATATATTATCCCGGTCAAATCCAAGATTCTTTTGACTTAAATAATTCAATTGCCTGGCAATCAACAAACTACCACTCAACAAGGCCAGTGAAATGGCAAACTGCACGGTAACCAGTACGTTTCTCAGTCCGGAGGCTCCAGATCTTTTACCCCCTCCTCCCATCACGGTTATGGGCTTTAAAGCCGTCAGATAAATGGAAGGATAAATGCCGGCCAACAATCCGATACCGACCACACTACCTAAAATCCCCAACAGGGGCAGCAACTGCCGCACATACCCATAAGAAATGCTGATGCCTATGCTGCGTTCAATTAAGGCCGTTAACAGGAGGACCAAAGGAATGGCCAAAAGAGCAGCCAATACCGTCATCAGAATGGACTCGGTTTGGAACTGTTGAGCCAGATTCGTCACGGTTGCTCCAATGGTTTTTTTAACCCCAATCTCCCTGGATCGTAAATTGGCTCTGGCCGTACTCAGATTGACAAAATTAATTAACGCGATCAGCAGAACCAGTAAGGAGAGCAATTGTAAGATGCGAACGATTTTAATATCTCCAACGGCACCAAGCCGGTTACCGATACCTACCGAATGCAAATGGATGGACCGGACCGATTGTAATTGGAACCGCCATTCCCCTTTTCCCTGCATAAAATCATCGTAATCCATCCCTAACCGGTCCAGGGTCGCCCGGACTCGCGGATTAAACAGCCGGGACATCTTGGCATTAATGTCCGCCACCGAAGCACCGGGAGCGGTTTTTACATAAGTCACAATATTAGACCAGATCCAGCTCCAGTCAAAACGTTTTACGGCCGGATTGGTAGCCATGGAAAAGAGGAAATCAAATGCAAAGTGCATGTTCTTCGGCAAATCCTCAATCACGCCGGAAACGACCACAGGCGTCCGTTCATCCCCCAGCATCAGGATCTTGCCCAGGGCAGGTTGTTGTCCAAAATATCGTTGGGCAGTGGATGCAGTAACCACCACCTTATTTTTTCCTACCAACGCATCACCGGGATTCCCCTCCAGGAAAGGGAATGGGAAGAAATCGAAAAAATTGGAATCCGCAGCCAGCACTTCACGCTCAATAAATGTCAACGGCCCCAGGCCTTCGCGGTCGTAGCGTATTTCATATGGTCCCGGTGTATTGACCCGGGTTGCCTCGGCAATTTCCGGAATCTGTTGCCTTACCTCCTCCGCCAAAGGAGGCGCCGTATTTCCAAACCACCCCCCTTCCTGGGACCAGATATTGGTTTGATTGATGCGATACAATCGTTCAATGTCGGGATGAAAGTCATCATAACTCAATTCCTGACGGGTATAACTATAAAGAATGAAACAAACGGCCAGGCCAACCGCCAGGCCGACCAGGTTGATCATGGAATAGCCGAAATTTCGCCGGTAATTTCGCAGGGTAATCTTGATGTGGTTTCCCAATAGAGAGGCGTTTAAAAAATTCATTCTCATCGCATTACGTGAAATAATTCCCCACCTGAAAAAACGGAATACATTAAAGAGGAACTTTAGATTGGCTTTACGACGTCCTTTATGGAGCCTTTCCATATCAAATTGCTCCAGCAGATCTCCTTCTACACTTTCCAACAATTCCGGAGGGCAAAACCAGCGCAACAAACGAAGCCCCCAGGCAGAGGGTTCAGATGACGTACTCAAATTGAAAATTTTAACTGAGGCAATAGTTTCCACAATTGTTCGCGTGAGGACTTGAGCAATTGCAGGGCGGCGAGTCCGGCGTTGCTGATGGTAAATATCCGTTTTCTGCGGCCTCCCCGGGCATTGGTTGCTCCGCCCATGCGCGACTTGACCAGCCCCTTGTCTTCCAGGCGATAAAGGGTCACATGCACCGAACTCAGATTGACCGACTTACCCAGTTGATCCTGGAAACTCTCGACAATGGCATTTCCATACGCTTCATCCCCAAGAATGGCAACCATCGTTAATACCTGTTCCTCAAAATGCCCAAGCTGATCTATTTGCATTTCTATTCGATTTGTCAAACAAATATATTTATTTCTATAGTATTTGTCAAACAAATTATTTTTTTTGCCTTTTCGTTCATCTAACCAACCATGGACTCCGGCAGATCAGTTTGACTTGAAGACCATGAAGATTGAACTTCCCGGCGCCGGGACCTGCTTCAGGAACTATTGAACTTGAATGACTAGGCGTGCGTAGCGGGTCATCGGGCGATTCGCCAGATCTTTCACTTCCGCGATCACATGGATGGTCCCTGTCTGGACCGGTGCGTCGGGAAGAACCAGGGTGGCTTTTCTGCCATGATTGGTCAATAGTATCTCACCCGGATAGGTTCCGGCTTCTTTGTATTGCCAGAATTTGATGGTGGCCGCATCACCGTCCGGATCTTTCACTTTGACTTTTATCGAGATCTTGTCCCCGGGATGTGCCTGTCGGAATGATTTTCCCTTAAGCTTCACCAATGGTGCATGGTTAGCCTGTTCGTAAGGCATCACACACCAATCGGCGCGGGCAGCAAAGTCTTCCTGGATGGCTGGAATCCATCGGGTCTGTGGATAAGCTTTGTCTTCCTGCCTGGTGAAAGGATTCCAATCGGCGACTTCATCACCATCTTCCCAGCGCAGCGGGTGTGCCGGTGACGCCACCAAACGGCCGCCCCATCCTCCGTAATCCGGATGTTGCAAGTTATCCAGACCTACGTCGATCAGGTGCAGATAAGCCGGCGAATCGCCCTCGGAGATGAAATCGTATTGATCAAAACTTCCCCATTGTCCCTGTTCCAACCTGGCCGGATCGCCGTGAATGTGTTCCGGATCACCGGCTTGTTTTTGACCGTCACCGTAACTGTAATAGAGAGCCAGCAGCGGACCATGGCCATGAATGATCTCAGGCCCCATGAACGAACCTTCCAAATAGTGTTGCATTTCTTCCGGCACGGTACGTTTCCAGAAGTAGGCGAAACTCCAGAATTGATTGGTATTATAGTACACTTTGATATCGGGCCAATTCGGTTGAATGTATTTCTTATAGGTAGCGTCCTGATCCAGGATCATATACAGGATGGTTTTACCTGAAACTTTCCGGTAAATAGCATCCCAGTCCGGCGTATTGCTGAATTTTTCCTGGATGGATTTCAAAGCTCTGGCGATCGTATTGGTACCACCCCAGGCCTGCAAATAGATGGGTCGGGGATCATCTTCAAGTAATTTGGACATAATAAAATTGGATCCGTCGGTTTCTTTCGCCATTTCGCCTTCGAAATTAATGTTACCGACGTGGACCAAATGGCGCAAATGATCGGCGGTGGGATATCCCTTCGCATTCTGAATTAACATTGGGTAAACTTGCGCATAGGCATCGATTAACGTATCCATCCAGGAAGTACCCGGCCAGCGCAATTCCGTACGCTCCCCGTAAATGTTTTTGGTCATTTCCAATTCCGAAGTAAAGGGCGTCCCGTTCCCATCGCCTTTGTAATGCCACTGGGAACTGCTGTAAATCAGGCCTTCCAGGTTAAATTCATTGGCATAAAGCAACATTCGAATGTAAGAATCCACGTCATCGATCTCTCCATCGGTGGTAACTATTGTCCGTGGCCTCGTATCGGCGGATTGCGCCCACCCCGGCACAGGAATCTGAATCAGGAAAAAGGATAAAAAAATGCTGACCCAATTTATTTTAACAATCATTTGAGTTTTATTTTTCCACATAACCAACAGGCTAATTTTCATTTTTATTAATTATGCCCGTCAATAAATTATTTATTTTCTAAAAATTTTCACCAGGTAACCCCGGTAATTAAACATTTTTACAGTCTGTTTTTGTTTGCCATGAATTGAAATATTTTCAAATTATTCTTAGAAATCAATCGTGACAGGCATAGCATTGATAAAATTTCGCTGTCCATTTTATTGTTGTTCTAAACGGGTCTTGGCACCGTTTCAAAACGTCCGATATCAATCTGTATCCTGGTACCGGAAGTACCGTCAATGCGCATTTTACCTTTTAGTTGCCGCGTAAATATTTCAACCAGGCGGTGACCAAATGATGTGCCCAGAGACTCTATCTCTTTATCTGTCATCCCAATGCCATCGTCCATAATCTCTAATTTCAAAAGGTCTCCAAGCGCTCCCAGAGATACCGAAATCGTTCCTTTCCGCTTACCCGGAAATGCATACTTAAGGCTATTGCTCACCAATTCGTTGACGATTAATCCGATCGGTACCACGGTATCCACATCCAGGTTAAGCTCTTCCACATTCAGTTCCAATTTAATCTGGTCCCTGTGGATGTTGTAGGAATTAAAGAGATTGCGGATCAATTTTTCAAAATAATCTTTCACCGATACACCGGTGAGATGGTCCTCCTGATAAAGATTTTGATGAATCAGGGCCATTGACTGGACCCGGTCCTGACCTTCCTGTAATGCACTGAGTGCCCGGTCATCCACCACATGTTCCGATTGGAGCGCTAATAGTGATGAAATTACCTGTAAATTATTTTTAATCCGGTGATGAATTTCTTTTAATAACGTCTCTTTCTCTTTCAAGGCCAGGGTGATTTGGGCATTTTGCACTTTGGTCCTTTGAAAAAGCCGATAAACGACCGTGAGCAACAGCCCGACCACAATGAACCCGGCCAGTAAACCGATGTTCCGGTTTTTCGATGCCCTCAGGTTGGCAGCAACCAATTTATTTTCAGCATTTAATAATTCAATTTGATTTTCCTTTTTTTCAGTTTCATATTTGGTATTCACTTCAAGCAACTGTTTACTGACCTCCTGCCGTTGCAAGCTATCATGCAGTTTTAAATACAATCCGATTGCTTTGTCCGCATCTTCGATGCGCTTTAAATCGACATAGGTATGGTAAAAAAGGAGTTGGATGCGAGCCTGCACCTGCAATAACCCATCACCGCTTTTCGACAATTCATCCGCTTTTTCCAGGGTATGGATCGCTTCATTAATTTGACCCAATTTTCGCTGGCTGTTACTGATGCCAATGAGCATGGTCGCCTGTTCCTCCGGCCCGGCATTGTCCTTCATGATGGCATAGGCTTTCTGCGTGTATTCCAAAGCCCTGGCATGATCCCCCTGCTGGGTGTAACAATTACCGAGGTTTCCAAAAATGTACGCCTGCAGGTTTTCACGGTCGGTCGCGTGTTCTGAAATCTCCAGCGCCTTCTGAAAACTGGTGATGGCTTCGGAATATTTAGCCTGGCGACTATAAACATTGGCAATGTTAAGGATGCATGTCGCCATGTTTTCATAATGACTTTCCGCTTCGTACGTCTGATACGCCTGATTATAGTATTCAACCGCTTCATCGTACAATCCCAAGTTCTTATAAATGACCCCCAGTGCAATCCGGGTCCCTGCCACCGAGTGCTGGTCACCGTCGGCTTCGTCCAGTTGAATCGATTTTTGGAAAAATTCAATCGCCTGATCCTGATGGCCTTCACGGCGCGACATGTCTCCCATTTTGTAATAAGCCGCCGATACCAGCGAGGTATCAAAATGACCGGTATTTTGCTGGTCCAGGACGATTTGAAAATAAACCCGGGCTGAGTCAAATCGATTAGAGCGTTCTTCGAACTGTCCTCTCAAATACGTGATCTGAACGGCCCATTTGGGGTCCCCGGCAAAGGATTTAATGGAGGCCGCTTCATCCAGATAGGTGCGGTATTTGGCCAAATCCCTCGTATGCAAGCGGGTTAATTTTAACAACAGTTCGCCCCGCTGTATGGGGTCTGTGGCTCGCGTGAGTACCTCTTGAAGAGAATCGATAACCGAACTTTGAGAAATGACCACACCAGACGGTATTCCGAGCAGGGCTAAAACGATGATACAGCGGATCGCCAGACGTATTTTGTCGGATAAGTGCATAGGATCCAGTTGGTTCTACAGTTGATTAATGATACAATTTATTCCACGTTTATTCCAATAAATTGTCCTCCATCGCACTATCCTTCTTATCAGCTCGCC
>JAGQXC010000122.1 GCA_020436785.1 Saprospiraceae bacterium
TCGTTCGAACCCGCATCTACATCAAGCAAATGGACGATTGGGAAGCAATTGCCCGGGCACACGGTGAGCGATTCCGCTCGATACAACCGGCCAATACCATGATCAAAGCGGAATTGATCGGTGAGGAATACCTGGTCGAAATGGAAGCGGAAGCGGTCCTGAAGAATACGTGAATACCGGATCGTTAAACCTGTACCTGTATTAATTACCTGGAATAGAAAAATTGCTCGGTTACAATCTTGCCATCCCGGACTTCATAGACGCAGATCTCGTCCATGTCGGTCGGACCAGGCGCACCTTTAAAGGTGAGGTTCATTTTCCAGGGCAGTGCAAAATAGTTGCCTCCAACGACCGGGTCGCCGATTTCAGATCGATGGACTTGCTCAACCATTTTATTCCATTCCTCACTTTTTTTCTTGATCCCATCCAGCCCTGTGACCATTTGCATCGGTGAACCTTCCGGTTCGATGCTTACAATTTCCGGAGAAAAGAGTTCCGCATAACAGGTGGCAAAGTCTCCCTGGCGGCAAAGTTCGACCAGCCGGTTAGCAATTTCTTGGGTGTTCATAAGTTGAGGATTTGTGATGAATGAATATTTGATTTCAATTTAATTCAAATTTTGCAATTGAATTCGTTAGGAGGCACGCGAAGGCAACTTGCCCATCCATTCAGTCCGGAAACAGCAGCAGCTTCACGGAGTGACCATGTACTTGACACCGGTAACCGTAATGAGCCGAAGTAAACTTCGGCAAACATGGCATCACTATTGTCTCCCACTGATGTTAGTGCATGACAAGAGGATCTTCCAGACCTTTTGTAATCCAACGTACTCAATACGTGTTGATTATCAGTTACTTGATTACCATTCAAACGTTGGGATTTCAGTTTAATGTATAATTTAAGTTAACATTAATTGAAACCACGTATTAAGTCAAACAGTTGAAGTCATAATTTAATGTATCTTTGCCCGGTCTAACTGAGAAGATTGTATTTGCAATCTGTTTGATACGTGCTCATCCGGCTTTCTCCTACATTTTTCCTGATAGATACATTAAAAACCTGGGATCAATGCACTCAAGGCATGTATTTGAGCAATGCATTGGCCATTAACATTGCAAATCTTTACATGAAAACTTTTTCAGCATTAAATCTATCCCCTGCCCTGCTTACTGCCCTTCAACAAAAAGGATACACCGAACCAACACCGATTCAGCAGCAAGCGATTCCTCCCATTTTGGAAGGCCGTGATTTATTCGGTTGTGCCCAAACCGGGACCGGGAAGACAGCCGCTTTCTCATTGCCCATATTGCAAAGACTGGAAGCCACTCATCAACCGGGTCAACGCACCATCAAAGCGTTAATTCTGGCCCCCACCCGGGAACTTGCCCTGCAAATTGAGGAAAACGTTCAATCCTACGCATTGCATCTGTCTGTCCGGCACGCCGTCATTCATGGCGGAGTAGCTCAATCACCTCAGGTGAAGCAACTCAGACGAGGTGTGGACCTGCTGGTTGCGACCCCCGGGCGTCTGCTGGATTTTGTCCATCAAGGTTTGATAAGCCTACAACACATTCGCTTCTTTGTTCTTGATGAAGCAGATAAAATGCTCGACATGGGATTTATCCGCGACATCCGCAAGATCATCGCTTTGTTGCCCACAAAGAGGCAGTCGTTGTTTTTTTCAGCAACTACCACCAAGGAAATCATGAGCCTGGCTAATACCATTTTATTCTGCCCGGAAACCGTATCGGTTACCCCGGTGAAAGAGACCACTGACCTGATTCAGCAGTTTGTGTATTACGTTCCCAGAGAAAACAAACGTCAGCTCCTGGAGTATATTCTCAAACAAAACGACGTCGGTCAGGCGCTCGTTTTCACCCGCACCAAACGGGGTGCAGACAAGGTGGTCCGCGCATTGACCTCACAAGGTTGGAAAGCGGCGGCGATCCATGGCAACAAGTCTCAGGGTGCCCGCATCCGGGCATTGGAAGGATTCAAAAATAAAGCGCTGGATGTCCTGGTGGCAACCGATATCGCTTCACGGGGCATTGATGTCGAAAATTTGTCCCACGTGATCAATTATGAACTGCCCGAGGTTGCCGAAACCTATGTACATCGCATAGGCCGCACCGGTCGTGCCGGAGCTCAGGGTATTGCCGTTTCTTTCTGCACCGAAGACGATGTATCTTATTTGAAAGACATTCATCAACTGACCAAAACGCCAATGCAGGAAGTAGTAAGCCATCCTTACGGCTTTTGACTCCGGTAATTCGCTAGAATCGGGACCTTTGAACCGTACTAAAATGGTTCTCTCTCAAGGGGTAAGGGCATTTGATACGTGTTCATTATTTTTTAATTTACCTGTTCTACATTTCTAATCGGAGTTAGTTCAGGTATTTATGAGTAAGTCATTCAAACATCAACCCCGCCGGAAATTCATTAAGCAATCGATGGCCGCCATGGCAATTTCTGCCGCCGGGTTTCCCATGGAATGGATCAAACGGCCCGTCATCACGGAAAAAGTCAAACCGCGGGAACCCTGGCGACCCGAGCAGCCCATCCGGTTTTCGGTAATAGGCATGAATCACGGACACATTCATGGTCAGATCGAATCCATGCACCGTGCCGGAGGAATCCTGGTGGCCTACTATGCTGTAGAGCCTGAATTGATGGAAGATTTTGGGAAGAGGTATTCCGGGGCCAAACCCGCCCGTAGTGCCGAGGAGATCTACGAAGATGAGTCGATTCAATTAATCCTCAGTGCCGCAATCCCCAGTGACCGTGCGGACATCGGCATCAAAGCGATGCGACATGGCAAAGACTACATGTCGGATAAACCGGCCATCATTTCCCTGGAGAAATTGGAAGAAGTTAAAAAGGTCCAGCAAGAAACCGGAAGGATCTTTTCGGTGCTCTACAGTGAACGGATGGAGAATAAGGCTTCCGTCAAAGCGGCAGAACTGGTGAAATCCGGAGCCATAGGTAAGGTGGTCCAAACGGTGAATCTGGCCCCACACCGCATGAATATACCTTCGCGGCCAGAATGGTTTTTCGATAAAAAGTACTTTGGCGGCATCATCACCGATATCGGCTCCCACCAAATCGATCAATTCTTGTATTACACGGGTTCGACGCGGGCCATCATCGTCGGGTCACAGACGGGAAATGTCCACTACCCCCAGTATCCTGAATTTGAAGATTTCGGCGATGCGCTGCTGCGCGGCAACGGCGGGATGGGATACATCCGGGTGGATTGGTTTACCCCGGATGGTCTGGATACCTGGGGCGACGGCCGGTTGACCATTCTGGGGACCGAAGGATTTATCGAGTTGCGGAAATATACCGACATCGCCGGGCGGCCGGGAGGCAATCACCTCTTTCTCGTCGATGGCAAGGAGGCCCGGTACATCGACTGCTCCGATCAATACCTGCCTTTTGGCGAGTTATTTTCCAACGACATCCTCAATCGGACCGAGACGGCGATGACCCAGGAACATTGTTTCTTAGCCACCGAGGTGACCTTGCAAGCCCAGGCTCAGGCTCAACGGATTGATGTGGAACTCTAATTTTTAGTGGAAATCTTTCTCAGTTGTTGGGAAATCCATCGTCAAACCAGCATTGCAATGTTTGCAATTGACTGGTGGATAATCGTGAACCTTGCGGCATGGTACGGTTGATCAATACTTCCCGCTCAAAACGCCCATTGGACAGTTCGGGCGCCAGACCATTGTACGTCGTATAATCACCATTACCGGAACCTGAGCCATGACAACCGGCAATGGCACACGAAGATTGGATGATGGATTGTACATCCGACGAGTAAGCAGGTGCCGGCCCATCACAAACAATGGATCCGGTTTTTGCACATTGGGTTAAAACCAGAGGCATCACAATAGTCAGGATGAGGAATCCATTCAAACGAATCACTTTTTGCATATACACCTTTTGATGCATAAGGGAGGGAACCTTTACATGTACTCTTAAGAAATCGTGAAATTTAGCAATGTCGGTTGGTTGGCCAAATGCCTATGTTTTTCTACTTTCAATCTTTATAAAATGAAAGTAGTTATGATGCGCAAACAGCTTTTGATCTTCGCCCTTTTCATCACGGCCTGCTTACAAGCTCAGGAAGAAAGATCCATTCCCATCGACACGATGGTTAAGACCATGCATGAGGTAACCATCCGTGGTGCACGGGTTCCTTACACAGCGACCACCGGGACCCAACCGGTATGGGATGAAGCCGGTAAGCCCATTGCTACTTTATACTACACCTATTATCAACGTACGGATGTAAAAGATCAGGTTTCACGGCCATTGTTCATTTCCTTCAATGGTGGTCCGGGGTCAGCATCGGTATGGATGCACATTGCGTACACCGGCCCAAGAATGTTGATCATCGATGATGAAGGTTATCCGGTTCAGCCCTATGGCATCCGCGATAATCCGAATTCCATCCTGGATGTTGCCGACATTGTCTACGTCAATCCCGTTAACACCGGGTATTCGCGCATCCTGG
Organism: Saprospiraceae bacterium; assembly: GCA_020436785.1. Taxonomy (GTDB): domain Bacteria; phylum Bacteroidota; class Bacteroidia; order Chitinophagales; family Saprospiraceae; genus JAGQXC01. The sequence goes on from JAGQXC010000122.1 coordinate 4,520, forward strand.
ACAAAGACGTCAAAAAAGAGACTTTTTTTGGCGTGAACGCAGACATCAAGTATTTGGCGGAATGGCTGAACACCTTTGTCACCCGCAACAATCGCTGGCGTTCACCCAAGTACCTGATCGGTGAAAGTTATGGCACAACCCGGGTTTCCGGCCTGTCACTTGAATTGCAAAATGCCCAGTGGATGTATTTAAACGGTGTGATCCTGGTTTCCCCAACCGAATTAGGGATTGACCGGGACGGGCCGGTTGTTGCGGCTAACCGGTTGCCCTATTTTGCTGCCGCGGCCTGGTATCATAAGGCATTGCCGGCAGATCTTCAGGCTCTGGATTTAACGGACATGTTGCCCCAGGTGGAAGACTTTACCATCAAGGAATTGTTGCCGGCGATGATGATGGGAGGATTTCTTGATGCGGACCGCAAGGCCGGGATTGCACAAAAGATGTCCCGTTATTCCGGGTTAAGTGAACAGTTTATCCTGCAGAATAATCTGGATGTATCGATGAGTGCCTTCTGGAAAGAACTCCTGCGCGATCGTGGGGAAACAATCGGCCGGTTGGATTCACGGTATTTGGGAATTGATGCTTCCGACGCCGGTGAAGGACCGGATTACAATGCCGAGATAACCTCCTGGCTGCATTCGTTCACTCCCGCTATCAACTATTATTTGCGCGAAGAGCTTGGCTTTAAGACCGATACGAAATACAATATGTTCGGTCCTGTTCGTCCCTGGGACCGGGGTAATGATCACACCGGTGACAATCTGCGGCAGGCCATGGCTCAAAACCCCTACTTAAACGTGATGATCCAATCCGGTTATTACGATGGTGCCTGTACCTATTTTAATGCCAAATACAGTATGTGGCATATGGACCCAAGTGGTAAGATGAAGGATCGTTTTGTGTGGAAAGGGTACCGGAGCGGGCATATGATGTATTTGCGCGCTGAAGACTTAAAGCAAGCCAACGACGACATCCGGGCATTTATCGAAAAGACTTTGCCTGGAAAAGGAGTTCCTGCAAAATATTAATGGTTATTATAAACCGGATAAACGGTTAATAGAGGGTGACCCGGTATTCCCTCACAATACGCATTGCCCGGTTGGCAATCGCAGCTTGAAACCGTTCTGATATCCAGGTTTCCAATGCAACCAATTCCAGGATGGTCAAACGGATGAGGGATTTTTTAA
>JAGQXC010000123.1 GCA_020436785.1 Saprospiraceae bacterium
CCGGTGACCGGATGATTTTCCAGGCCTGCCGGATAGATCCCGCCTTCCCAGCCGGCGGGTCCCGGTCTCCCAGTGCGATCGACAAATAGTTTTGCGGCTTCGTCGATGACCATCTCTTTTCCATCCACCAGAATAGGTTCGGTCCAGTAGGCAGGATTGGTATAACCTCCTGCGTCAACGAAGGCTTTATATTGGATGTTGGTCACTTCAAATTTATCCATTAAAAACTCCGGAACCACTTACTTTGATTTGCCCAGTCTGCAGAATGTCGAAGGGAAATTTGATACGACTATCCAGATAGCTATTGGGAATGATTCAGACAACTGGCAATCGAATAATAAATTCGGTTCCTCTTCCGACCTCGCTCTCCACCCTGATCTCCCCACCGTGTGCTTTTACAATATCATAGCTCAGACTCAATCCCAATCCAGTCCCCTGTCCGGTGGGTTTGGTCGTAAAGAAAGGCTGGAAGATCTTGTCCTTGATTTCGGAAGAAATGCCGGGTCCATTATCGCTCAGAGAAATCTCGATCCCGTCTTCAAGATGCCGGGTCGAAACAATCAATTTGGGTTTGTATCCATCGCCCATCCCGGCAGTACCGTCGGCCATAGCCTGAAAAGCATTATTGATCAGATTGAGTAATACGCGACCGATATCCTGGGGTACCACCTTCACACTGGGCAAGGATTGATCCAATTTCAGCTCAAAATCCGTATTAAATGACTTGTCCCTTGCCCGCATCCCGTGATAGGCCAGACGCAGGTATTCATCGAAAAGCGCATTGATGTCCGTGGGTATCTTTTCGCCATTGCTGGATCTGGAATGCTGCAACATGCTTTTTACGATCGCATCGGCACGCTTACCATGGATGACTATTTTTTGTTCGTTAGCGTCAAGATCCTCGGCAATATGTTTTACTTCCTCAAAGTTGCCTTTATTTATTTCGTCTTTTAATTCATGGATCAGTTCCTGATTGATTTCCGAAAAATTATTCACAAAATTCAAGGGATTTTGGATCTCATGCGCAATGCCAGCGGTGAGCTCTCCCAGGGAAGCCATCTTTTCGGATTGGATGAGTTGGGACTGGGTTGATTTCAAGTTTTCAATGGTACGGTTTAATTGATCGGTGCGGTGTTTTACTTTCTCTTCCAGGATCAGGTTCTCTCTTTTCAGCCTCCGGGATCGGTATTGTACGATAATTCCTACAATTCCACTAAAACCCAATAAATACAACAGCCAGGCCCACCAGGTATTGGTCCAGGGGGGCAGTATAGTAAAACTGAATTCAGCAGGCGGACTCCAATCTGAATTTAAAGTCCGACTGCATACTTTAAACGTATAGTGGCCAGCCGGAAGATTGCGATAGTTCTCACTGAATGCTTGATTGGTAATTTCGCTCCATGCCTCATTATATCCTTCCAGGATGTAGCGATACTGCACTTTATCCCGGTTTGATGAAGATGTTCCGGTAAACTGAAAGCTTACATAATTATTTTCGTGAGGTATTTTAAGATTTACCGGAAGGTTAAAGTAACCATCCACGCTATCCCAGGTAATGTGATTTTCTTGTAGCCACCCTTGATCCGGCGGAAGATTACGTGGGGTGAAAAAGGTGTCCCATTGCGTACCAAAGATGGTATCCAGTGCAGGATAATTCTTCGGGATCGATTGATTGGTGCAAAAACTTAACAGTTGATCCGCAATGCTTATACCGGACAAGTAGGTGGTCGTTTGTGTACGCTCATCTTGTGGGATGTTCATGATGGTTAATGCCTGGGGCTCGATACCGAACCACAGATTATTTGCAAAAGAAATGGCCGATCCTGCATTAAAATCGGTATAAACAAGTCCCTGCTCCTTTCCATAGGATTTAATCGAATAATCCCAACCGGCATCCTGATCCGTACTGTCTTTATGCTTTGGATAAAAAACGGATAATCCATTTCCCGTCCCCGCATAAATTCTTCCTTGATCTTTATACAAGGTGTAAACCGCTTGATCACACAGGCCATGCTCGGGAGTGATGGTGGTAAGCAGTCCTTTCTTTAGATCGGAAATCAAAATCCCTGTTCGCGTACCATTCCAAACCCTGTCCTGGTCATCGATCAAAATAGCGCCGCCATTTCTTTCGCTGATTTTCCCGTTTTCCATCAAATAGGAGATGGTACCATCTACCGGGTTAATCCTATTTATTCCCTGGTCGGTGGCAGCCCACATCATTCCATCAGGGTCCTGCTTTAGCTCCCACACAATGTTACCGATCAGCCCATTCGCATTGGTGAGCAATAAAGAAGTTCTTTTTTCTACATCAAAGATTTCTATACCATTTCTAAAACTGCCAATCCAGATGCGTCCCCGGTCGTCTTCGGCAAAGGATGAAATGGCGGTGTTTTTTAAACCCTGTTCCTGGGTAATGGTGGCAATGGTTTCATTTAATGGATCAAAAATGGAAATTCCTTGTCCTGCCGTTACGATGAGATAATTTCCATTTTTTAAATGTTGAAATAAATAAGCAACCCCCTGGATGACATTCCTTATTTGCAGTGCTTGATCAACTCTCCTGATGATGTTTCTATCCGAATAATAAAGGTCTAATCCCTGTCTCGATCCTATCCA
>JAGQXC010000124.1 GCA_020436785.1 Saprospiraceae bacterium
AGTTGTCGGTAATTTTTCCTAGTAGTTGATGGAGTATTTCTTCGTCCCGGGCTGAAATCCCCTGTAAGGCTTGTTGGCGGTAGTTGGCTACTACCTCATCGAGTTGATTCAGGATCTGACTGCCTTCGCGGGTTATGGTCAGTTCAAACCGACGCCGGTCCTGGGAATGGATTTTGCGTTGCAGGTACTTTTTCTTAACCAACAGGTCGATCATCCGTGTTACCGACGCGTAATCTTTGAATACCATTTCGGCGATCTGGTTTTGGGCAATCCCAGGGTGGTCCTGGATAGCACGCAGGACGAGCAACTGGTCCACGGTAATGTCGATGCCCTGGCCGCTGATTTGGCGCTGAGCATATTGGCGATACGTTTTGATGGCCTTTTCGATGGCGTAGAAAACGGTACGGCTGGGATTGATAACAGTCACTTTCAATATTTGACACTAAAATAATTGATATATCAATAGTATGCAAGAGCTAGACCATTCTAATTCGTTTAATCCGTGCAATTCGTGTCTAAAGCCGAACAGTGTACAGCGAAAAACGCTTACCTCTAAGGCACAAAGGACACGCAGAAACACTAAGGAATTGAAAGCCTGGTTCGTGAGCGGAGACTCAACCCTGGTGTCATTGTAGTGAGGACTGGACCATCCTAATTTGCTTAATCCGTGCAATTCCTGGCTAAAACCGTACAGCGAGCAGCGAACAGCGCTTAACCACGAAGGCATGAAGGACACGAAGAAACACTAAGGAATTGAAAGCCTAGTTCGTGAGCGGAGACTCAACCCAAGTGTCATTGTGAGTGAGGACTGGACCATCCTAATTTGTTTAATCCGTGCAATTCGTGGCTAAAACCAAACAGCAAGCGAACGCGAACAACGATTTACCACGAAGGCACGAAAGACACGCAGAAACACTACGGAATTGAAAGTCTAGTTCGTGAGCGGACACTCAACCCAAGTGTCATTTTGAGTGAGGATTAGACCATTCTAATTTGTTTAATCCGTGCAATTCGTGGCGAAAACCGTACAGCGAACAACATTGGAGCGATCAAAGCCGGTTGACAAACCACCACTTTTCCATTATCTTCCGTCATCATGAAGCAACATCCATCCATAGCTTTTGCGTTCAAAAAAAAGCCTTTTACCCGATCACTGATCGGTTACTTTGCCGGATTTTGGTTGCTGGTGGCAAGCCTGGATACCTTGCAGGACCTCCTGGCATCACGCCTGCACCAAAGTCCATTCATCGCCTGGGAATCACTGAGCTTCAAGACTTTCTGGTTGTTGTTCATTCCACTTACCTGGGTGTTGGTGCGGAGTCTCGGATGGTTCCGGCCAGGCCCCGGGAATCTGGTTTCGCTGGCTCCCGTTACGATTTACGGTGCTGCCTTGGGATTACTGCATTTATTACTGTTCACCGTGATCTTATACACGCTTTCACATTGGTTTCTGTATCGTCCTTGGCGATTTGATTGGCTATGGGTGCAAAAGATCTCCACCCGTTTTTACCTTGTTTTGGCGGTTTATGTACCCCTGACCTTGGTGATGTGGCGGCGGTCGACAACTCCTGGCGCCACCGGTCCTTCGCTTGATTTACCCGACCAGGATACTCTGTTGACGGTTAGACAAGGCCGGCAAACCACCCGAATTCCAGTAAAAAGCATTCGTTTTATCCAGGTGGAACATGGTTGTACGGTTCTTTATACTGTGGAACGAAAATATGTATTGCCGGACACCTTAAAGGACTTGGGTGCTCAATTGAATCCCAGGGAGTTTTTCCGCATTCACCGATCCGCCATTGTTGGCTTAAAACAGATTCGCCAATTGCAATCCCGTTTGAATGGTGACTATGACGTCCTTCTACAAACGGGAGAGGTCCTGCGGATGAGTCGCCGTTATGCCCTGCCGGTCAAGGCGGCCCTGGGGCTTTAGTCCTCCGCCTGGTGCCTCCGGACCTCCGTTCATCCATTTTCCGGGAATTATGCTTGTGTTCCGGTGATGATTGACTACATCTTGGTGACGATTAAAAACCATTGACCATGCATTCAATCTTCACCAAGTATCCACTGCTATTAGTACTTCTTTGGGCCTGTCCAGGTTGTAGCCAACCGCCTCCATCACATCCACGTTTGGTGGGGATCTGTGAAGGTTGTGAGGCCATCTTCGAATACGGGGACCGAAAGTTTACTGCAGAGGATACCCTCCCGGATTTTGATGATCCGGGACCTCGACTCAAAGTCAGCGGAACGGTCTATCAGCCCGATGGCCATACACCGGCAGCCGGGGTCATCCTGTATGTCTACCACACCAATCAGGAAGGCATCTATCCCACCCGGGGTAACGAGAACGGGTGGGCCCGCCGGCATGGATACATCCGCGGCTGGATGAAGACCGATGCCCGGGGACACTATGCCTTTTACACCCTGAAGCCCGCCCCGTACCCGGGACGTGATTCCCCGGCTCATATCCATCCCATCGTGCTCGAGCCCGATGGTAACTATTACTGGCTGGAAAAATACGTTTTTGCCGGCGATCCCTTGCTGAAGCCGGAAGATGCACAGAAACGGAATCCCCAGGGAGGACCGGGATTTGTGTTGCACCCGGAACAACAGGCTGGCATGCTGGTGGCAGAGAGGGACATCATCCTGGG
>JAGQXC010000645.1 GCA_020436785.1 Saprospiraceae bacterium
AACACAATGTCAGCATCCTACTGACGATTGTACATAAATATCTTACTAAGAACTTCCAAAGTATTTAGTGGAGAGTATTGAGTAAACGATGCTGCGATACTAATCGATCTTGACCGATCTTGACCGATGCTGACCGAGTATATCGAGTGTCAGTTGAGCGTCCGAAGAGCCTGCCCGTCCGTTCAGGCGGGCGTCAGTATGGCATCATGTTTGCGTTTCCTTAGGCAAACGGGTATTTTCGGTTAATACCGGGTTAAATTGGATCATGTCCTACCCGGAGTACGGTAAAAGCTCGTTCGTAGGTAAAATGCATTTACAATGAAGTCACTGATCAAATGGTTTATCGGCGCCAGCATCTTCGTACTGGTAGCCTCTACGTTGCCCTCTTGCTCTCCCAAATACGGCTGCCCGGCCGAGAATCAAAAGACCCATAAGGTGAAGAAACATAAAAAGCCGAAACAGGGGTTAGGATTTTGAGGGTTGGGGAAGGGGGACCTCATTCTCAATTCAATTTAACATTTGTTAATTCATTTCTGTTTTAAAACAAGTAATCGTATCTTTCACTAGATATGAGTACCCTTCTTCCCATATTCTATCCGTTGCAATTTACTGCTCAACCGGAATCAGAAGACTGGTCCATTCAAATTGTGCAATTTAATCAAGAAAATCACCAAATCAACTTTACGGGCCAATCCAATCTCCTACTTATTGCTGAAGGAGGCGAGTTCAATATCCAATGCGATCATTCAAAGGAATTATCCTGTAATCCATCAAGAATTTGCTTCATCCATGATATGGATAGACTGGAATCACAAAATGGTTCTGGTTATGGGTTGATATTTACGGATCATTTATTATTGATCAATCAGTTGCCCGAATTAATGAATATTTACAATCGATGGAGAGAATTGTTGCTTCTCAAATCGATTAATGCAACTAGGGCCATTATGAATTCAATTATTCACCTGGTAGAGTCCATCAAATTATTTGATAATATATCTTCCTTAAATCCAGCCGACCCTCAGAACAATGTGGTCGTTTCCTATACCGACAGACGTGGCAGAACGGTATTGGTTAAGCGGACGAATACCTCCAACACCAGCCCGGCGAATACCAACACCATCTACGACGATAAAGACCGCCCGGCTAAAATCGTCCCGGCAGCCGCTTCTTTGACCACGCCGGAACTCATTTATACTTACCTCTACGACCAGGTGGATAATGTGCTGCAAAAGAAAGTGCCCGGCCAGAATGCCATCAACTACCTGTACAACACCCGTAACCTGGTGACCTATATGCAAGATGGTAATATGCTCGGTGTGGGACAATGGCTCAATACGCAATACGATATCTATGGCCGCGTGACCAAAACCGGTATCTATACCGGCTCTGCTACCGACGGCAATGTAGTGCCAGGCACTCTGACGGCAACGTATACCCAAAATACATACGGTACTTCCGGCATTGAATTCGGCAAGTTGAAAACGGCATCGGTAAATATTTTGGGTACGGCTACCAACCTATCCAATACCTACACCTACGATGTATATGGACGTATCCTTTCGGTCTCCGGTAACAATCATCTGAATACGACTGCCGGAAGTGAAGCCTTGACCTATGCTTACGACTATGCCGATCACATCATGACCGAAACCCGCACGCATAAACCAACTTCGACGACCACTTATACCATTGTACCACGCATGACCTATGATCATGCCGGCAGACAGATTGATTATTTCCATAAGTTGGGGACCGTTGAAAATCAGATCTCCCAGTTAAAATACAATGATCGTGATGAGGTCATTGAGCGCAATCTGGGTAAAGCGACAGCCGGTACCATCAGCACTTGGCTGCAAAGTGTAGATTATACCTACAATGCCCAGGGATGGCTTACCCTGATTAACGGCAATACACTCACGGGCACCAACCTGGCCTTCCCCGCCGGGTGTTCTCCGGCACTCCCCAATCCGGGAGCTTATACCCCTCAAGCTGATCCCGATCCGAACGATCTTTTCTACATGGAGTTGCGTTACGAGACGCCTTTTTCCAGCACCTCCGGGGGCATCACCGGCATGTCCACCACCAATAGTCAGAAATCCGGCAACATCGGCCAGATTGCCTGGCGGGTGAAGGGGCGTGACCGGCAGGCTTACAACCTGGCTTACGACCAGCTCAACCGCCTGACCACTGCCAGTTATTACGATGTCAACAGCAGTGGCACGGCATCTGCTTCCAATAAATTTAATGAATCGTACACCTACGACAACCGTGGTAATTTCCTGACCTTATCCCGTTATGGTTTTTACCAGAATGGGACCACCTGTGGCTATGGGCAGATCGATAATCTGACCTATACCTACACCGCTAATACCAATCGTTTGGCCAGTATCGCCGATGCAGCTACAGCGACTAATAATCAAAAGGCTTTTGGCTTCAACCCGGGGGCCGGCGGTACCGGTTACACCTACGATGCCAATGGCAATCTTAAGACAGATACATACAAAGGCATCACCAACATCACTTACAACTATCTGAACCTACCGTCAGCCATTGAGTGGGGCACGACCAAAAA
>JAGQXC010000646.1 GCA_020436785.1 Saprospiraceae bacterium
TGATGTACATCTTTTTGGACACCATGTTTTCCCAGAGCTTATTGACGGCGGAGGCATAGGCAGAATCGTGATAAATCGCTGCAATATCGGTCATACCGGCATACATGTACATCGCCCGGACAGCATGGCCGACCACTTCCTCTTGTTGGATGACCGGTTTGTGATCCTGGGAATAGGGGCCGTGCAAAGGATCATGCATCGTAGAATCGCCGCGTGCATCCAGGAAATACCTGGCTAATTCGAGGTAATCTTTTTGTTGAGTGATGCGGAATAACTGGATCAAACCGGTTTCAATGATCTGATGGCCAGGAACTTGTTCCAGTTTTCCTGGACCGAAGGTTTGCACCATGAGGTTCGCATTCCTCAGGGCAATGTCGAGGAAGTTTCTTTTTCCGGTGGCGCGGTAATGGACCGCAGCGGCTTCGTAGAGGTGACCCGCATTGTATAACTCGTGGCTGCTGCCCAGTGATTCCCAACGTTTGCCTTCGGTGACGGGTACCCACTCGGCGGGCGGGCGGGCCGGGTTGATGGTTCGCCAGGTCGTCAGGTATCCATCCGCTTCCTGCCCGACCGCGATGATGCTGATCAGCGAATCCAGTAAGGTTTCCAGCCGGGGATTGGGTGCGCTGATCAGCGAATTGGAAGCACCTTCAATGATTTTATAGATGTCGGTATCGTCGAAAGGCATGGCTCCCTTGGTGGATCCGTCCATTTTGCCTCCCGCAATCAGGAAATTATCGAGCCTGCCTTCCTGTATGCATTTTTGAATGGCATAATCAATGGTTTTATCCTGAACCCTCCTGACCACCGGCAGCCAGAAACTGTCTGTCAGATGAACATGGCGTATGTCCACCGGTTGAATCGGGTAATCATAAGGATCAGACTCTGTCGATGATTCGCCGTGTTCCTGACAGCCGCCCAGAGCGGTTAATCCCAGTAGAAGCAGCAGTAGGTAACCACCCAGAATGGGCAAGGGAAGCAGACGGCAGCGCTTAGTCATCATTTTGTCCTAATTTTAATGATCTTTGAACCTTAACCTTTGGGAAAATCGGTCATTTGTACTACATTTCTTAAGTGTAAGGGATACAATTAACAAGTTAGTTGTTTTGATTGGGTCAAACAAAGGATCAGGGAGGCAAAAGTGAAGAAACCAACAAGATAAAATATTCATTTTGGTGCCTTAATACCAGACACTTTGACGGGTTGTGCTTTCTACCGGTTGGCCCCCATTGCATTCATGCCATAGCATCCAGTATGGTCATTCATTCTGGATGCGGTTGGTAACGATTCTGGAATGATTTATTAAACCGACGAACGCATGCGCAATTACTACGGAGCGGAGAATAAGGTACTCGTCGCCGTCGACTGTATTATTTTCGGATTTGATCAGGAAGAGGAAGTATTGAAGCTTTTATTGGTAAAGCGGGACATCCCTCCGGAGTTAGGAAAATGGTCATTGATGGGCGGTTTTATGCTGATTGACGAGACCCTTGATGATGCAGCCATCCGGGTGCTTCATGATTTGACCGGTCTGAGGGACATCTACATGGAGCAATTACGGGTGTTTAGCAAAGTCAACCGGGACCCGGTAGCCCGCACGCTGTCCGTCGCCTATTTTGCCCTGATCAACATCGGAGATCACGACAAGCATTTGATCAGAAATTACAGTGCAAAATGGTTTGCCATCAACCGGAAACCGGACCTGATTTTTGACCACGATCAGATGGTTGATGGTGCTATACGGAGGTTGCGTCGACGGGCAGCATCGAATCCCATCGGTTTCGAATTGCTGCCGGAAAAATTTACCATGCGGCAACTGCA
>JAGQXC010000125.1 GCA_020436785.1 Saprospiraceae bacterium
AGAATGTTATAGATCCATTGGACCATTTCTTTCAGGACCATTTCCTTTTCCGGTTCATTATGCAATTCATGGTAAAAACCTTCCCAGGTTTTTAATGCCAGGTCACCCTCAAAATTGGTTGAGAAATACTGGCTACCCTTGAGGAAATTGATGCGATCCGCCGTACCATGCATCAACAGGATGGGTACGGCACTCTCATGCCGATGGTTATACAGGAGTTCTGCTGCGTCCAATACTCCTACCCCCAGACTGATGGTAGCCGTACTGAAGCGGTAGGGGTCCTCATTGGCCTGGCGGACGACCTCAGCATCACGGCTTAACCATTTGCTTTTTAAACCGGTGGGTACGGTCAATTTTGGTACCACCCTGGTTAAATTACGGATCAGACCTCGTACCCATTTGGGGAGATCTGCATAGGTTTTGATCGCCGGTGCGGAAACGATGGCTCCCGCAAGCTGCGGTTCGAATCGTAAGATGTAATTAAGGAGTAAATTTCCACCCAGACTGTGGCCATATAGAAAAAGTGGAACATCGGGAAATTGAGCCTGCACGTAGACCTTGAATTGATCAATCACTTCGAGATACGTGTCGTAAGAAGGAACATGACCGCGCTTGCCACTGGATAATCCGTGTCCGGGGAGATCAAAACCGATCAATGCAATGTCTTCCTGCTGAAACCATTTGGCAACATGCGTATATCTGCCAGCATGTTCAGCGAGTCCGTGGATAAGACCGACAACTGCTTTGGTGGTTTCGGGAGGTGTCCATTGATGGATAGCAATATCGTAATCGAGAATTTTATGAAGGGAGGTAGAATGATAGTCGTCTTCCATTGATTTTGTAAAAGTCCAGATAATTTACGAACAATTTACCAAATAAACATCAAGGTTCACCATTGGCTGACTAGATGATGGTGGACATCCCTGCCTTCAATTTTTCCAGCTTTTGCTGGTTTAATGGTTCGCCTTCAACGATGGATGCGATCAGGTCACCGGTTTGGGAACAACTTAGCTTATAGCTTGGTTTTAGATCCTCGGTGCCAAATCCATTCGCCAGATAGACATCAATAGCTTCGCGAATGGTTTGCGCTTCATTGGTCATACCCCAGTGTTCCAGCATCATTGCGGCTGATAGAATGGTCGCTATTGGATTGGCAATGTCCTTACCGGCACCTTGTGGATAGGAACCGTGAATGGGTTCGTACATGGATGTCCTGGAGCCGATCGATGCCGATGGCAACATGCCAATGGAGCCGGTAAGCACCGATGCTTCATCCGATAAGATGTCGCCAAACATGTTTTCGGTGAGGATCACGTCAAATTGACCCGGGTTAAGGATCAATTGCATGGCCGCATTATCCACAAACAGGTAATCCAGTTCCACGTCCGCATAGTCCTTTTTGGCGAGTTTGGTCACGGTGTCGCGCCAAAGACGCGAAGTTTCCAGGACATTGGCCTTATCTACCAGGGTGACCTTATTGCGTCGCAACTTAGCCGCCTTAAAGGCTTCATGAGCAATTCGAACGATCTCTTCGACATGATAACTGCAATGGTCAAAAGCGGTTGAACCTTCAGCAGAACGGCCTTTTTCCCCAAAATAGATCCCACCAGTCAGCTCCCGAAAGATGACCATATCGACCGGACGGACAATTTCTTCTTTCAAGGGGCTGTATTTCACGAGGGATGGATAGGCTTTCACCGGACGAATGTTGCAATACAATCCCAGATTTTTGCGGATGGCCAGTAAACCCTGTTCAGGACGTACTTTTGCATTGGGGTCCATATCGTATTTAGGATCACCGATGGCGCCAAAGAGTACGGCATCTGATTGCAAGCTGACCTGTAAGGTTTCGTCAGGCAGAGGATTTCCGGTGTGATCAATGGCTGTGGCACCTACCAGTCCGTAATTGTAATGAAATTGGTGGTGATAGCGATCGCCAATGGCTTCGAGGACTTTGATGGCTTGCTCGATGACCTCGGGTCCGATGCCATCACCGGGTAGTACTGCGATATTCTTGTTCATAATACTCAATAAATGACCTGCTGATCTTCGAAGGTCTCAATTTTATCCTTCAATGATAGTAAAAAGTCAATGTCATCGTACCCATTCAATAGACACATTTTCTTGTAAGGGTTGATGTCAAAGATGAATTGATCTCCAGAAGTATCATTGCGAATGGTCTGATCTTCTAAGGAAACGGTGAAAGTTGCCTGGGGATTTTGTTCGATGGCCTTAAACATGCCATCCAGGAACTCCGGACTGACGGTAACAGGTAAAAGTCCATTGTTCAGGGCATTGCCTTTGAAGATGTCGGCAAAGAATGAAGACACGACAACCCGGAATCCGGCATCGTAGATGGCCCAGGCTGCATGTTCGCGGCTCGAGCCACAACCAAAGTTTTTGCCCCCGACCAGAATCTCTCCCTGGTAAGTCGGATTGTTTAGGATAAAGTCAGGATTTGGCTCATCCCCTTTGAGGTAACGCCAATCACGAAATAAATTTTCACCGAATCCCTCACGGCTGGTAGCCTTGAGGAATCGGGCCGGTATGATTTGATCGGTATCAATTTCTTCGATCGGGATAGGTACTGCCGTCGATTGCAGTGTGGTGAATTTTTCCATTAGTTCAAATGTTCTCTTACATCAACGATTTTTCCAGCAATGGCACAAGCGGCGGCAGTTAGCGGGCTGGCAAGCATGGTACGGGCACCGGGACCTTGACGGCCTTCAAAATTACGGTTGGAGGTTGATACACAATATTCTCCTGCCGGAATTTTATCTTCATTCATCCCCAGACAGGCTGAGCATCCGGGTTCACGCAGAAAAAAGCCTGCTTCTTCAAACACTTTATCCAATCCCTCACGCCGGGCTTGCAGTTCCACTTGTTTTGATCCCGGTATGATCATCGCCTGGACATGCCCTGCTTTTGATTTTCCTTTCAGGAATTCGGCAACCAGACGCAGGTCTTCAATACGCGAATTGGTACAACTGCCAATGAAGATGTGATCGATTTTTTTACCAAGCAACTCCTGGCCCGGTTCAAGGCCCATGTACTGCAAAGATTTTTGGTAGGTAACCTGGTTATCGACTTCCTGCAGAGTGGGGATGTGTCCGGTGATACCGATACCCATACCCGGGTTGGTGCCGTAGGTGATCATGGGCTCGATAGCTGCAGCATCGAAAACGTATTCTTTATCAAACGGTGCGTCTGCATCGGTAAAGAGGGTCTTCCAATACGCCAGGGCCTTCTCATAGGCTTCACCCTGTGGGGCAAATTCCCGGCCTTTAACGTACGCAAAAGTCGTTTCATCAGGAGCTATCATACCACCACGTGCACCCATTTCAATACTCATATTGCAAATGGTCATTCGTGCTTCCATGGTAAGTGAACGGATGGCTGATCCTGCATATTCAACAAAATACCCGGTACCGCCACTGGCGGTAAGCCTGGAAATGATGTACAAGATAATGTCCTTCGAAAGAACCCCTGGCTTCAACGTCCCTTCGACGGATATCCTCATTCGCTTTGGTTTGGTTTGCATAATGCACTGGGTGGATAAAACCTGCTCTACCTGGCTGGTGCCGATGCCGAATGCAATGGCACCGAAAGCACCGTGGGTGGAGGTATGGCTGTCACCGCAAACTATCGTCATTCCTGGTTTGGTAATTCCCAGTTCGGGACCAATCACATGGACGATGCCCTGGTACGGATGACCCAGGCCATAGAGTGGAACGCCAAATTCTTCGCAGTTCCTGGTTAATGTTTCAACCTGATGGCGGCTGAGCGGATCATTGATTGGCAAATGCTGATTGAGGGTCGGAACATTGTGATCAGCAGTGGCTACCGTATGATCAATCCGGAATACCGGAATTCCCCGATTGCGCAGTCCGTCAAATGCTTGCGGGCTGGTCACTTCATGAATAAAATGTTTGTCAATGTACAGTACATCCGTACCGCCTTCCAGGGTATGAACTACATGTGCATCCCAAATTTTGTCGAAAAGTGTTTTTCCCATAAATAGATGATGATCCTGTGCGTGATAATCTTAGGCGGCGTGAATTGAATTTTTTTCCAATAGCTGGCAAAGATCGTCTTCCTGGACTTCTTTTTTAGCATCAGCCAGTGAAAGAAATTGTTCGTAGATGGAATCCAGCTCGTTTTTAGTCAGTTCAAATCCAATCTGCCGGGCTTTAAAGGCCAGAGCGGCCCTTCCACTGCGTGCGGTAAGCACAATCGAACTGTGGTCGACTCCGACATCCTCCGGATTAATGATTTCGTATGTTTCACGTTTTTTGATCACGCCATCCTGGTGGATGCCAGAGGAATGAGCAAAAGCATTCGATCCGACGATGGCTTTATTTGGCTGAATCAATACCCCCATTTTTTCTGAAACCAATTGGCTGGTTTTACTCAGAAGTTTGGTGTTGATTCCGGTATCAAAGTTCAAATACGGATGTTGCTTCAGGATCATCACAACTTCTTCCAGAGCCGTGTTTCCGGCACGTTCTCCGATGCCATTGATGGTGCATTCGATTTGACGGGCGCCATTTTGAACTCCGGCAATCGAATTGGCGGTTGCCAGCCCGAGGTCGTTGTGGCAATGCGTGGAAAGTGTTGCTTTATCGATCCCCTTCACGTTGTCCCGGAGGTAAGCAATTTTTGCTCCATATTCTTCCGGCAGGCAATAGCCTGTGGTATCGGGAATATTCAGCACGGTGGCGCCGGCGCCAACTACGGCTTCGATGACGCGGGCCAGGAATTCATTGTCGGTCCTGCCGGCATCCTCCGCATAAAATTCTACATCCTCCACAAACCGCTTGGCAAATTTTACAGCAGCCACCGCACGTTCAAGTATCTGATCGGGGGTGGTTTTGAATTTATAGCGGATGTGACTTTCCGAGGTTCCGATTCCCGTGTGGATGCGCGGATACCTGGCATATTTCAACGCGGCTGCCGCGGCTTCAATATCTTTTTCCACGGAGCGGGATAGACCGCAAACCGTAGCATTTTTTATCAGTTTACCGATTTCCTCGACAGACTTGAAGTCACCTGGGCTGGAAATTGGAAAACCCGCTTCAATGACGTCAACACCTAAATGCTCAAGAACTTCAGCCAATTCAAGTTTTTGACTGGTGTTGAGTTTGCAACCGGGTACTTGTTCCCCATCCCTTAATGTGGTATCAAAAATCTGTATTCTCGTTGACGACATAATTTTGTTAATTTTGACTTAGGATCAACCAAAAATATTGGGCGTTATCCGAAAACAGGAACTATTTATACAGAACTGTTACAATTTCTAAGCCCGGTATATTTCCATAATTGATTGAATTTCAAAAACTTATAATTTTCTTATTACAATGCCAAAACCGCAGACGGACTATTTGGTACAACTGATCAAATCCATGACAAAGTCTGAGAAGCGATTTTTCAAGGTTTTTGTCAACCGTAACAATGCTTCGGAAGACACCCTCTTCATCCAGTTGTTTGATGTCATTGACCGGATGAAAATGTACGATGAAGAAAGCATCCTTACCAAGATTCCCGGCATTAAGAAAGCCCAGTTGTCCAATTTAAAGGCCCACCTTTATAAACAGCTTTTGGTCAGTCTGCGTTTATTGCATCGCAATCAACTGGCGGATATCGACATGCGCGAGCGGCTGGATTATGCCCGCGTACTCTATAGCAAAGGCCTTTACCGGCAAAGTCTCGAGATACTCGATAAATTAAAAAAGAAAGCCGAAGTCCGCAATCAGTATACCATTGCTTTGGAAATCCTGGAATTCGAAAAGTTGATTGAGTCCCAATACATCACCCGTAGTATGGCGGACCGGGCTGAGGAATTAACGCGGGAGGCGATCGATTTGGCCGTCAAGGTGAAGAGGGCCCACGAATTTTCCAATTTATCTTTGCTCCTGTACGGTTTATATCTCAAAGTAGGTTACGTGCGGAATGAGAAGGACTACCATTTCGTAAAGCAATTCTTCGAGAGCCACCTGCCGTCCTATCAACTATCCAATCTGGATTTCTTCGAAAAATTGTACCTGTATCAATCCTATGTGTGGTATTACTACATGACGCAGGAATTCACCATGTATTTCAGGTATGCCCAGAAGTGGGTCGATCTTTTTCACGATTATCCGGAAATGATCGATATCGATATGCCCCTTTACCTCAAAGGCCTGCATAACTTACTCAATGCCCATTTTCTTACCGGACAACACCATCGACTGATGGATGCCCTGCGGGAGATGGAGGATCTTTTGCACCACAAGAACCTCGACAAAAACATGGAAAGCCTGCTCACCCAGTTTCTTTTCACCCATCAGATCAGCAAGCATTACCTGGAAGGCTCGTTTACAGAAGGCATTGAGTTGGCCAAACGGTTGGCCAGCCTGATTGATGAAAATCCTTACAACTGGGATTCCCATCGGGTTATGGTGTTTTATTATCGCATTGCTTGTCTCTATTTTGGTAGTGGTAATCCATCGATGGCCATTACCTACCTGAACCGGATCATTAACGAGATCACGCCTGATTTCCGGGAAGATATTCAGGGATTTGCCAGGATTCTCAACCTGATCAGTCATTTTGAGCTCGGTAATGATCAATTGGTTGAGTATCAGGTGAAGTCGGTGTATCGTTTCCTGAGTAAAATGGAGGACCTGAATAAAGTACAGGTCGCCATCATCAAATTCATTCGGAATCTGACCCGGATATTGCCGGCAGAGCTTAAACAGGAGATGATCCGGTTAAGGGAAAAACTGATCAAACTGGAACATGACCCCTACGAACGGCGACCATTCCTTTACCTGGATATCATATCCTGGCTAGACTCCAAGATCGAGGGTGTTCCTGTACAGGAAGTCATTCAACGTAAATTTCGGCTCAAACAAAAAATGATTGCAGAGCGATCGGTTTCATCCTGAGGTGGAGGTATTGTCCTTCTTCCAATCGACCAAATTCAGATACATAATCACAATTCCGGCGAGCACCATGATCAAGCGCAGGACGAATGCCCCTAACCTGCCAAGGTTTTCCATCCAGGTTAGGAATGAAAATTGCAACCCAACCAGATTAAGGATAATGGATAATAATCCGAAAAGGAATAAAAGGAAACCGAGAACTGTATTGAATGCTTTCATGTTGAATTGAGCGAATCACAAAGGTAGGGCTTTAGAGATACATACCTGTGGATTGTTTGATCAAAACAAGTTGAATCCTACGTACATTTCCTTTTAATGGACCATTCCAAAATGATACCATGCAAGAAAAACGCGCAGTAAAACTGATTGAGTGTCCCCGGGATGCCATCCAGGGCATTCACGCGTTTATTCCTACTGACCTGAAAGTGGAGTACATTCAGCAATTGCTGCGGGTGGGATTTCACACCATCGATTTTGGCAGTTTTGTCTCTCACGATGCGATGCCTCAGATGGCGGATTCCCATGAACTTATTCAGCGGTTGGACGTATCCGGGACGTCGACGCGGTTGCTGGCCATTGTGGCTAATGTCCGGGGAGCGATCGAAGCTTCTGAGTACGAGCAAATATCCTATCTGGGTTATCCGTTTTCCATATCCGAGGAGTTCCAATTGCGCAATACCCATGCGACCATCGAACAATCACTGGGAAGGGTTGAAGCCATCCAGGAGATTTGTGCCACCCGCAATAAATCACTGGTTATCTATGTATCCATGGGGTTTGGGAATCCTTATGGAGAAGACTGGAATGTGGACATCGCCCAGTACTGGGTTGACCGGTTGGCAGATATGGGGATCAAGATCATTTCCCTCTCGGATACCATCGGTGTGGCCACTCCGGATACCATCAGCTATCTTTTTGGCAACCTGATCCCTCCTTATCCGGATGTGGAATTCGGCGCTCATCTGCATACGACTCCGGAAACCTGGCAGCCTAAAATTGACGCGGCCTTCACCAATGGATGTTACCGTTTTGATGGGGCATTGAAAGGATACGGCGGATGTCCGATGGCTAAAGATGAATTGGTAGGAAATATGCCGATGGAAAATTTGTTGCGCTACATGCACGATCATGAGGTCGTGACGGGTTTGAATCTGGAGGCTCTGGCGGAGGCTGAACGCATTTCCAATGAAGTATACGCTTATGCCAGTAAATGATCACTGGCGATAACCATGTTGTTCCAATAAAGCTTGCAAAGCGGCTTTGCGGACTAAAATCATGGAGTCCAGGCCAGATTCTTCAATAGGCTGTAATTCCTCTGGATCGGTCGGTAAGTGATAAAATCGTCCATCCGTATATAATTTCCAGGTCCGGTCCTGAACATACGTTGCTGCTTGCCAGCTTCCCCACTGTGGATCATAGGCACAATAAATGGCGTGGCGGGCATGTTCTGACTTGCCGGTAAGCACGGGCCAAAAAGAGATGCCCGGCCCGTCATAAGTTGCCTGTGCCGCTCCCGCCACATCCAGAAAAGTCGGCATTAAATCGGTGAAATCAATCAGGTATTCATACACGGAATTACCGGAAAGCACTCCGGGATACCAGATGATGCCAGGAACATGCGTACCCCGGTCGAGGGTCAATCCTTTGCCCCCCCGGACACTTTCGCCGTTGCACTCACTGACCACTTGTTGATCGGTGCCGTTATCGCCCGTAAATATGACCATGGTGGGCGTTGGTTTGGAGCGTATCCAATCCAGGATTTCGCCAATTCCCCGGTCCAGTTCTGCCATCATGCTGGAGAAATATTCCGGATGGGGAGTAAGGGTATCGGTGTCACCGGAAAACTCAGAAGGTGCCGGGAAAAAGGGTTCATGGGTCAGTGCCATGGAATAGAAATAAAACCTAGGTTTTCCGGAGGGATGGCGAAGTAGGCTGTCAAGCCGGGTCCGGAAAAGCGCAGGACCGTAGGCATCGGGCCAGGTCCTGGTTACGCCATTTTCAGTAATGGTCGGATGGTAGTAGCGTGAGCCCAACGTATCGACCTGCCAAACGAAGGAATAATCAAATCCTGCCTGACCGGGTGTAGAACCTCCCTGTCCGGCCAGATCGCGTTGCCTGCGATTGCCATACAATTGCCATTTGCCCAACACACATGTTTCGTACCCGGCATCTTTGAGGTATTGAGGCAGGGTAGGCAGAGAGGGATCAAGGATTCCAAATCCGCGATAAGTCTCATCGTTGTATTTGCCTGTTAGGAATTGTACTCGGCTGGGGGTACAAAGGGGCATGCTGTAAATATGCTTTAATAAGACCCCTTCCCGCGCCATTTGGTCGAGATGTGGGGTGGGATAACTGCTGCCCCCATATAAATTGAGCGTTTCAATACCCAGATCGTCGGCCAGAATGAAGAGAATGTCGGGTGGGCGGGCGTTGTTTTCATCCTGATTTTTACAGGATGAGATCAAGCCAATCGCCATAAACATCGTCATCAAGCTGAGCACCAGGGTTTTCATTTGTTTATGCATACAGCTGTTTGATACATATTACCGACAAGTTCGGGATTAAGGTTTTACTTTTTTTGGGTAAATGAGTCGCAGCGCTTCGCGGCGTGTCAGTGGGGCCAGTTGGTTTTGAGCAGTGAATTCAATGACGGCATCCGGGTTCACCCGTGAATAGTTTCGCAATGCCCAGCCGGCCGCTTTTTGGAGGAAAAACTCCTTGCTGTCTTTCACATGCAGGATGTAGCGGAACAATAGATCCTGGTCTGTTTTATCACGGTATAGGAGTTGGAATATAATGGCGGCCCGTTGCAACCATAGATGTTTTCCATAAATCCATCGTTCGGTAACCGGGTTGATTTGGTCGGGAAAATGCCGGAATTGAATGCCAACCAATTTCGAGACCCAGTCAACGGTATCCCACCAGGAGTGGTGCGTGATTATCCATTCCAATAACCCGGTAAGTTCGGGATCCTTCTTTTTTTGGGCCATTTGGACCATTTCGATCGAGGCATAATGTATCTCACGATGGTCCTCATTATAACACAGAACGACGAAGTCCTTAAGTTCCTCACCGCTAAAAATTCCATGTTCGCGATAATAGGCCTTCACGATTGCAGTCCACTCGGGCGCCCGGAGGCCATAATATTCAAATTGATGGCGCATGTAGGCCATTTGGCCCTGGGCCCGTTCCGGGTCACCTTGAATTTCAAATTCCTTTTTAAGGTCCTCCAGATAATCTGCTGGTGAATGTTTCTGCATCGGCTACCGGTTATTGATCTGCCATCAATCCTATCCGGTTTCCTTCCGGATCTTCAAATACAGCCATCCAGCCTCTTTCGGCAGAAATTTGCCTTTTAGGGACAATGACCCGTTGACCTTCCAGCACCACCCGCTGCAAAATCTGATCGATGGAAGGATTGGCATTGAGATAGAGGAGCGGACCTTGATGGCCAGGAGTGTAAAAATCAGGATGAAGGGCTAGTGCACCCTGAACTTCCTCCGGTTCACCGGGAAAAAGGATCAAAGTCAATCCATTGCCAATCTCCATACGATGCATTTTGATGGCAAAGATGTTTTCGTAAAATGACTGGGCCCGGTTGGCATCGGAAATAGGAATTTCAAACCAATTGATGCGATTTGCCATAGAACCTGATTTGGAGAAAAGGTACAATAAATATCCAGTAATCGGGAATTCGCCGTAGACCGTACCAGAGTTAATGAGTTAATGTGTTGATTTGTTAATCTGCTGTGGGCAGTCAATCATAATCAGGCAGGGTCATCACACCCTGCACTTCGTACCCCATACCTCATACCCCGTACCCCATACCCCGTACCCCGCATCTCGCACCCCATACCCCGCACCGCTATCCGCAATTCGCTGTTCGCAATTCGCTATTAATTTGATTCCTTCTCCTTTTTCCTTTCTCCATTATCCTTTTGACCCCATACCTCGCACCCCGTACCAGAGTTAATGAGTTAATGTGTTGATTTGTTAATGTGATCAGGCAAGGTCAACACATCCCGCACCTATACCCCGTACCCCATACCCCGTACCGCTATCCGCAATTCGCTATTAATTTGATTCCTTTTCCTTTTTCCTTTCTCCATTATCCTTTGACCCCGCACCCCGCATCTCGCACCCCATACCCCGCACCGCTATCCGCAATTCGCTGTTCGCAATTCGCTGTTCGCAATTCGCAATTAATTTGATTCCTTTTCCTTTTTCCTTTCTCCATTATCCTTTGACCCCATACCTCGTACCCCACACCCCGTATCCCATACCTGCTTTATCCCATCTACCCGTTCCGTTGACGCACGTGCTCATAAGCCAGGATAGCCGCCGTATTAGAAACGTTCAGGGAATCGTTCTGCCCAAACATAGGAATTTTTACGAATTGGGCAGCCCGGTCACGCCAGGGTTGACGGACACCGGTGGCTTCGGTGCCAAGGATAATAGCCAGCGGACCGCGCAGGTCCAGATCCCAGGGAGCTTTGCCTCCTTCCAGTTGGGTGATGAGCAATGGTATACCCGATAACCACCCGAGGGCCTGATCCAGGTTGCAAAGGGCAATCGGGACGGAAAAAATCGTACCAACACTGGAGCGGATCACATTCGGATTATACAAATCGGATACCGGGTCGACGATCAGGACACCGGTCAGTCCCGCCGCGTCAGCAGTGCGCAGGATGGCTCCGACATTTCCTGGTTTCTCCACCTGGTCAAGTACTAAATAGCAAGACGGGGCCAGTGGTTTGGATAATTCCTCCAGGGAATGGGCTCTGGTCCGTGCGATGGCACACACATCCACCGTGCCCGACCGATAGACCAGTGTCGAAAATAATTCGTCTTTTACATAATGGATGGGAGCTACGTTGGGGTCCCAATCCACGGGAGTCAGGGTGCCTTCCCGCATAAAGAGGTGAGTCAGTTCCCATCCGTTGCGGGTAGCCATTTGCACTTCCTTCCAATCTTCCATCACGAACAATTCTTCCTGCCGGCGAGCGCGGGATTTTTCGCGAAGTCGATGGATCATTTTGATGGCCGGGTTGGAAGGTGAGGAAATGATCATTATCTTGGAATCGCTGTTTCTGGTCAAAAATAAAGGTAAAATTGAACCAAACATCACTCTCTTACGCACGGAAGGTATTTCCTATTTGGTCCATCATTGTAAGATTTTCAATTTTGATGGCCCTTGGTATGCTTTTTATACACTGGCTGGAGTTTAGTTATCTTTTGAATCACATGGAGGCCAGGTGGGCCTTCCTATGGGTTGCGCTGCTATTTACCGGAGTGGGTGCCTGGGTCGCCTACCAGATGCAAGTAGAAAAAATGAAATCAAGCCTTTCTAGTGTCGCATCGCCTGACGTGATTGCAACTCCCAATAACATGGAGCCGCTTAGTCCGCGGGAACACGAAATACTCCGTGCAATGGCTTCCGGCAAATCCAACCAGGAGATTGCCGATGATCATTTTATTGCCCTGAGTACCGTCAAAACACATGTCTCGCGTATTCTTGCCAAAACCAATGCGCGCCGGCGCACCCAATCCATCCGCAATGCCAAAGCGGCCGGATTGCTTTAAGTATCATTAATAAAATAAGCCCCGAGAACAGAAAATCCTACTTTAGTCGGATGCGCAATGACCAGCATTGCGATTACATTTGGTGCAAAACAGACCTTATGAAAAGAATCATTCTAATCAATGGATTAATTGCCGGAATTTTTATCCCACTGGTCATGGGGCTGGTGATTCTGATTGCCGGTAAAGAAGGAGGATTCACCGAAATTGCCGGGTTTGCGTCCATGATTATAGCCTTGTCTACTATTTATTTGGGCATGCGTCAGTACCGGGACCGAATCCAGGCCGGCCAACTTACTTTCTTACAAGGGTTAAAAATTGGACTGCTGATCACACTGGTTGCGTCAGGTATTTATGTATTCAGCTGGGCACTCTATTATTACTTCGGCTCCGGTCAAGAGATGATGGATCAATATTTCCAGCAACAGGTGGATCAAATCAATCAATCCGGGGGTGATGGAGCGGTTCAGGAAAGACTTGCCTCGGTTGAACGTATGCGGGCAAGTTATGGTAAACCATGGGTTTTGATTGCGTACACTTTTATGGAAATTTTCCCGGTCGGGCTAATTATCACCCTGATTGCCGCATTGATCAACCGGCGGTAATTTCCCCAGTGAACCTTATCAATAATTGATCATAAATGGGAGCCGTGCGACCGGACCCTGGTAACTTTGCATGCGTTCCAGTTCTTGCACATAAGGTTCCCATTTACCGAGCTTTCCTCTAAGTTTGCCGGTTATGAAATCATCGGTATTTTGTCCGGTTATCTGTTCAATAAACCGGGTAAGAGGATCCTTGATACGGGGATAAGAAGTGGTACGGTAGTCCTCCGTGCCGGCCAGTTCGGCGGCTTTCACAATCGCTGCCTGCATGTCACCAATCTGATCGACGAGACCGACTTTTTGGGCATCTAGTCCGGTCCACACCCGGCCTTGCGCAATTTCGTTCACCGCTTCTTTACTCATTTTACGTCCTTCGGAAACATTTTGCAGGAACAGGTCGTAGAAATTATCGGTTTGTTGTTGGAGAATACGTCGCTCGTCGTCATTCAGCGGCAGAAAAGGAGTAAACCCTGCCGAAAACCGACCGGTGGTCACGGTATCAAAAGTCACTCCCAATTTGTCTTCCATCAGTTCATTGACATTGGGCATCATCAGGAAAATGCCAATTGAACCAGTCAGTGTATTCGGTTCACTCACGATGTAATCCGACTTACAGGAAATGAAATAACCTCCGGAAGCGGCGTAATCCCCGAAGGACGCCACGACCGGTTTACCCGCTGCTTTGATATTTTCAATTTCAGTGAGGATGTCCTGACTGGCCATGACGCTGCCACCCGGTGAATTCACTCGCAGAACGACGGCTTTGATGTCATCATCCAGCCGGACCTTTCGCAGAATTTTAGCATATTTTTCACCCCCGATAACCCCTTCCATGGTACTTCCATCCACGATATCTCCCTCGGCATATACAATCGCAATTTTGTCTTTTGCTTTAAAATCGGTGCCCAATCCACGGACGCGTTTGTACTCTTCCATGGACAGATAATTGATTTTTTTATTCTCATCAATTCCGATCTTTTTCCTGACGTATTCGTCAGCAGCAAATGTACTTCCAATCTCATCAACCAGCCCATATTGCAGGGCGTCCTTGGCATCTCTGGCCAGAAAATCATTAGCAATCTGTCGCAAGCGGTCTTCCGTCTGGTTGCGGTCGCCGGCAATTTCTTTCAGGTAGATGGAATACATGCCTTCCAGGTATTCACGGATTTGGTAGCGGTTTTGCGGGCTCATTTTTTCCAGTCGGAAAGGTTCTGTCGCCCCTTTGTATTGTCCATCATAAAAGACCTCTACTTTGACACCCAGTTTTTCCAGCGCTCCTTTAAAGAATGGAACCAAGGAGGCAAAACCCCGGAAATCGATGCCACCAACCGGGTTGACGATGATGTGATCGGCTGAGGAAGCAACCAGGTATCCCAGTTGATCGTAATACCTTCCTTCGGCGACAATGAATTTTCCTGCATTGCGAAATTCATCCAGGGATTTTTTGAGTGCCAGCGCTGTGGACTGACCATGAAGACCGGTCAAACTGCTAATTTTAATGCCCTTGATGTCGTTGTCGTCTTTGGCATTTTGAATCAGTGTAATCAAGTCCTGCAAACCCACGTAATCTTTTTGTTCCAGGGAGAAAGAGACGGTCTGCAGGTTATTGGTTTGTTCCGGCAATTGATAATCCAGGGATAAGTCCAACACAGAGTTGGGCTGAATCACTACCGTTTTTTCTGCCATTTTTGATACCCAGCCCACGACAGCGAAGGCTAGAAAAAACAAGATTACCGATGCGAGCAGGGTGCCCAAGCAGGAAGCAAATAAGAATTTGAAAAATTGTTTCATGGTCAGCTTTAATCTATCCTAAGCTTTTAATCGCATAAAGCTAATGGTTGTTCACACTAAAGTGGGGAATATTAGATGGATGGTCCTCCCGGCTAGATTAATGTTGTCAATGACTACGTTAAATCAAAAGTAGATGGAGGTGCCTGGGTAAATAATTTTCTAATTTCACGCCCCACTTTTAACCAATGCTCGAGGAGATGAAGCGCAGCGGAATGACAATGCTTGGTCTGATCAGTTTGGTCTTGTCCGGATGGACACAGACCTTGCAGATGTTTGCCGGAAATGAGATTCCGGGTTCGCTACAACAATCCATCCAGCAATACCTCCTGGGAGGAGGCGTTGAAATCATTTCCATTCAGTACGATGGTGATCCCCGTGCCATAGGTTTCTTCAGTAATGACCAGGCGGAGTTCCAATTTAAACGGGGGCTAGCCTTATCTTCAGGTCTGGTGGATTCGATGGCTCAAGCCAACCGATCTGACAATTTGAGTACTGCAACCTCCGGCTTGAAATACCAGGCCGACGGTTTGCAGACATTGGTTCAACAGTTGGATTCCAGTGCACAGATTCTTTTTGATGTTGCCAAATTGACGATCCGTTTTCGCCCGGCTTCCAGCAGCATCGCTTTCCGTTATTTCTTTGCATCCGAAGAATATCCTCAGTTTGCGTGCAGTGATTTCAACGATGTTTTTGGATTTTTTCTCAGTGGACCGCGCCCGGGAGGTGGGCAATATACCATGCAAAATCTGGCCCTGGTGCCAGGTACAAATGCGTTTGTATCTGTTAACACGATCCACCAGGGTAACCCTATTAAGCCCGATTGTATGCCTGTGCAGGGGCAGTATTATCACGACAACACGGCCGGTGGAGCATTGGCTTACAATGCCTATCTCGATGCATTTACAGCTTCCGCCGATGTCATCCCTTGTGCGGAATACACGATGGAATTATCCATTGCTGATTTGGCTGATGACCGTTTTGACACCGGGGTGCTGATCGAGGGGAACAGCTTCCAATCCAAACCCTACCGTCTTGCTGATGATCAGGTTTCCAGCAATTACATTATGCAGGAAGGGTGTAATTCCGCAGAAATCCAACTTGATTGGCTGGATACGCTGACACCCATTCATTACCAGGTGGTTGGCACCAACGGCAACAGTGCGGACCTTTATGTTCGCGAAGCCATTCGGCAAGATCCAGCCGGCAGCAGCATCTATTACGAATTGATACCCCTCACGGACCCGATCGAAGAAGGAAATGAAACCGTTTATTTTATCCTGAATTATGGTGAATGCGGAGCGGATACCATCCGGTGGACCATCATTGATGGGTTTGATCAGATACCCCATCTGCCCGCTGACACTACAGTTTGTGCTGGCACCACGATGACTTTTAACGGCAATTCCAGGACATCATCTCCCTTGCAGTACCGGGGAAGCCGGGGGGTAGTGTTGCCCGGTAAAAATGATTTTGTCCTTAATGTTCCCGGATTCCCATCCCCTTATTTGCTAATGGATCATCTTAAATCGCTATGCCTGGCAATTGAGCGGATGAATGGATCTCCGTGGGATATCTTTCTAACCAGTCCGGGAGGAGTACGCATACCGCTCATTTCACCGGATGAGGACCCGGCAGACTGGTCCAATGTTTGTTTTGCCTGGGATAGTGATCAACCCTGGACCGCTGCGGAATCTCCTTACAACGGATTCTATCGCCCTGGTCATCAACCGGATATAATTGTCCCCTATGGTGGAGCCGTTGCGGGAAGCTGGTATTTGACGATCATCAATCACAGTGAAGAAAACGGCCGATTGCTGGATTGGAATTTATCCCTCAATGATCCGGTCCAGGAAACCTGGGAATGGTACCGCAACGACGCCATCCAATGTACCAATTGCTTACAAATGCAGACCGACCCGGATTCCTCTGGCAATTATCAGTTGGTACGGAGTACGAGCCTGCGTTGTACTGATGTATTCCAGATGCATGTGACAATGGTTCCTGGGTCGATGGAGGATCAGGACATCCAGGTTATTAATCAGGGCGATAGCCTCATCTGTATTTGGGCTGCCGACCCCGCTTATTCCTACCAGTTAAGCGAAGACCGGCAAAGTTGGCAAATGCCCAACCGGGAAAGCTATCGTCATGTATTCAACGAAATACCTTTGCCCGATACCTTTTACCTGAAGATCAGCGGAATCTGCCAGGACACAATTTTAACGATTGTAAATCCGGCACTGCAATGTACATCCGGTCCTGTCATCCGGGCTCCCAGGGATACGTCAGTCAACTGTTACGGGCATGTCATTGAGGAGTACCAAATGGACCTCAAGGATGGACTTACCTACTGGATGCATGGGATGGAGAACACGAGCGGGCTCTTCAGGAACTTAAGCGCCGGGATCTATCCGTTGATCGTGCGCGACCGCGAAGGTTGCGGATCGGAATATGTCTTTCAGATTTATGAACCGGCCCGTCTGCAGGTACAAGGAGAGGTGTCCCATGAAGTCAGTTGTCCTTATGCCAATGACGGGGCGGTGAATTTATCCATCCTGGGCGGTACTGCGCCTTATACACTGGCCTGGAGTAATGGCAGTAATGTGGCGGATCCGGATAATTTACCCTTTGGACCCAACCGGGTGGTCGTGACGGATCGATCCGGCTGTGTGGCCTATCACACAGTTGATTTGGCGACACCCCATGATTTGAAATTATCACTGGCCACCCGGGATCTCCGCTGTGCAGGAACCAGAAGTGGTGAAATTCGGGTCGAGGTATCGGGAGGTAATGGCCCTTACCAATACGAATGGCAACACAATCCATTCCTGGATGGCCCCCTGGCCGCAAATCTTGCTGCCGGAATGTACCGGGTTACGGTGACCGACCCATCGGGATGCCAGGCATCATCTCTTGGCATCATCCAGCAGCCCGACACCTTGACCGCACATTGGGACAGTCGTGCCATTTCTTGTCCGGATGCCGGAGGCGGAGATTTAATGATCAATGTCAACGGGGGGGTGCAACCCTATGATCTATTCTGGAGTAATGGGTGGAACCAATCCACCTTACCGGATGCTGAACCCGGCAACTATTGCGTCACAATAACCGATGCCGTGGGATGTCAGATGACCACTTGTGAGGAAGTGGTCGCGGGGAGGAGTGCGCTGGTCCAGGCGAGGACGATTCAGCCCAGTTGCCTCAGGGGGCCTCGAGGAGCGATTGAAATGGAACTGGATCCGGCGTTTGCACCCTATTCCATCATTTGGTCGGGAGGATCCCGCTATATGAGTAATGGTTATGGCATCAAAAATGCGGAAGCAGGCAATTACACGGCATTCGTTACCGATGACCGGGGTTGTAGTTTTTCCCGGAGTTTCGAAATTAGGCCTCTGGACACCTTAACTTATTCCATTCTCTCCAATTCAGTAACCTGTGCCGGATTTCAGGATGGATTATTCATGGTGCAAATTCAACAGTCAAATGGGTCGGTGTTTTTCTCCCTGGACAGTTCACAATGGGTCACGACGGGGTTGTTCAGGGACCTGGCAGAGGGTACCTATCCGTTGTTCATCCGGGATCAGGCCGACTGTACAGCATCCGATACCGTCCACATTACCTCACCGGACAGTTTATTGGTCACATTAGGTCCGGATACCACCCTTCGCTACGGGACCACTTTTGAATTGGTTCCTCACATTTCAAATGCCCAGGGCGAACCCATACTGGTCTGGAGTGGCAATGCGGTGCCGGATAATTGTGTCGACTGCCCATCACTGACCTGGTCTCCGCAATATTCAGGAACGATTAAATTGGCTGTAACCGATGCCAAAGGTTGTTACAGCGAGGATTATCTGGAGATTGCCGTTGAGGATGCGGTCCTGATTGAAGTACCTACGGCCTTCACGCCCAACCAGGATGGTTTGAACGATCGTTTTACCGTCCACGGAACGCCTCCAATTCAATTGCTGGAGGTGATGGTGTGGGACCGGTTGGGAAACCTGATCTACGATTCAGGACACGATCAATTAAACGACCAAACTTCGGGTTGGGATGGGACCTTCCTCGGGAAAAATGTTCCGGAAGGAACCTATCGCTGGCTGGTTCTTGCTGAAACCAGGCCCGGTAAATCGGAAACCTTTAGTGGCTGGATACAATTGCTGCGATGAATAAAGTGATGTGTATTGGATGGTTTGTCTTGTTGGCTGGTACCATAACCGGTCAATCCCTGGTCTTAACCTGGCCGGATCCCTCAACCATGCCGGCACGGGCAGGGGAAAGAGGTTTGGCTGATGCAGGAGTCACTTTCATCACCCAGGGTCAGGATAGCCATACCCGAGTCCGGCAATGGAATATTAATGGCTCCTGGCGTATCCATCATACAGCCCAGGATTGGTTGTCGGTTGTGCTGGATCTACGGCAAGAACAGATAGGTTCGTTGTTTCAAAGCCAGCAATTGGTCATCGGCTCTGCCTACCGCCGTCAGCTCGGCCAACCGCATGGTTTATTCCGGCATTCTATTGGAGCAGGGTTCCAGGCCGGGTTCTTTCAGATGGATCTACAAGAAGATCAGTGGTTGTTTTCCAGCCAGTTTGACAATGCCCATTATCATTTTGATCCGACCATTGATTCCCAGGAGGAATTTACCGGTCGTTGGAATACCAACCTGCAACCGGTCGTTCATGCGGGATTGTATTATCAGGGTACGATGGGATCTTTAACCTGCAGTTTTGTGCCTTCGGTCTCGATGCTCAATGCACCGGTTTTGGAGATGGATGGCTGGAAATACTCTGTTCCTTCGCAACTGCAACTTTTAACGCAGCTGGAGTACCGGATCAACCGCCAGTGGGTCGCGGGTACCGCCTGGTGGTATACTCGATTGACACCCATCTCCGAGTCTCAGATCCAGCTCTTTATACGATTGGGAAATCAGGAGCCAGGAGAAACAACGGTCCAATTAGGGGGATTTCTGGGGGTCAACAGAGATCCCGACCAGCTACAATTGATGCATGGCGGCATCCATGCCCAGGTACAATGGTCCCGGCATCAGGTCGGATTGCGTGTGGAGGATTCCTGGGCGCGGATCAACCGGTGGGGAACCAGGATTCTGTTGCAATACCGCTACGTCATTCCCCAGGAACGCTAGTCAGTGAATTAGTTGTATTCGGTGTACTCCCGGTTGGTAGTTTCTGCTGATTACATGCTTGATTTCTTCGTAATCCTGTTCATTGGAAACAAAATCCAACTTATCGGCATCCAGGATGATAATGGGAAAACTGATTTCAGACCGGAAGTATTCAAAATAAATATCCTGGAGATTTTGTAAGTAGGTCAATTTGATGTCCGTTTCAAAATCGCGCCCCCGCTGAATGATGTTCTTGCGCAGGTTTTCCGGAGAGCGATGCAGATAGATCAGTAGATCGGGGCTGGGAAAATTACTGGCTAAGGTGAAAAACATTTTTTGGAATAGCCGGTATTCATCTGTTTGGAGGTTGTTCTTGGCAAAGAGGAGTGTCTTCAGGAAAAAATAATCCGAGACAATGAATTCATGAAATAGGTCCTGGTGGAGCAGGGACTTTTCCAGCTGCTTATGACGCTCGGTCATGAAAAACAATTCGAGCGGCAATGCAAACCGTTCCGGGTCTTTATAAAAATAAGGCAGAAAAGGATTATCCGTAAACTCTTCCAATACCAATTTGCAATTGAAGTCATTAGCCAGTCGTTGACACAGCGTGGTTTTACCTGCTCCGATATTGCCTTCGATGCAGATGTATTGATGTGGTATGGACTGACTCATTCTTCCTCTGCGACCATGACGTCATTGAAATCCTGACAGCGAATATATAATTCTTCAATGCTCACTTGAAATCCCGGATGAATCCAGTCGGGAGCAATTTCCATTAATGGCACCAATATAAAATTTCTTTCATGTATTCTGGGATGAGGGAGGACAAGATCTTCGGTTTCCAGTTCCAAATCGTCATAAAAAAGCAAGTCAATATCAATGACCCGAGGACCCCAGCGTACTTTCCGTTGCCTGCCTAATTGATTTTCGATTTCACGAGTTGTCTGCAGGACTTCGGAAGGGGATTTATCGGTAAGGAGTAAAAGAATCTGATTGAGGTAATCAGGTTGGTCGGCAACGCCCCATGGTTCGCTCTGATAAATACGACTGGCCAGATCAATCGGACCGATTTGTTCAGCAAGAAGAGTCCGGCAGGTAGCTAAAGTCATCCTTACGTCGCCAAGGTTACCACCCAGTGACAAAATCAACCGATGACTCCTTGAGGAGGTATCTTTCGCCATTGCCTGTCAATTTGATGTAAAATAAGCCAAAACGCCTTTCAACCCCGGCAATGAACAGGTCAATCGTTGTTTTATTGAAATTTGGATTGATAATCTGCGCTAATATCCGTGTAACCTTTCTGCCGGGCGGAATTTAGGTATCGTCGTGCGGTCTGCAGATCTCCACTGTTGAAGTAGGCCTGTGAGATAAAGTAATCGTAAGAACCATCCTTTGGATTGTACTCAATGCATTTCAGGAAACCGGAAATGGCGTCCTGTAGTTTTCCGGAAGATAGCAAAGCAAAGGACCGGTTAGGTAAAATTTTTCGTTCTGCAATTCCCATTTCCTGTGCTTTGTCAAAGTCTGCAAGTGCCAATTTAAATTCCCGGACGATGGAATAAGCAATACCCCGGTTAAGATGTGCAGATGCAAGATTGGGATCCAATTTCAGTGCTTCATCAAAATTCCGGATGGCTTGCTGGGGATTGCCCTTGATGCTGTTGACATTACCAAGGGACTCCTGGATTTCAGGATCAAAAGGGTCGACGGTTGAACCGGTGTTTAATAAGCGGAATGCCTCATCAATGTTTCCTTCCTGGGCCAGATAATTGCCCAGGTTTTTATAGGCAGTGGCATAGCGATTGGGATATTTGTGTATCATGTCCCTCCACAACGTTTCACTGTTCTCCCAAACAGAAATGCGATTCCAGGTAATGATTCCATAGATTAAAGTCAGTGTAGAAAGGATGGTTAACCACGGGATGGATCGCCGGATTGGACTTAGATGGATGGCAGAACCACCGATCACAATGAAAAAAATACCCAATGAAGCCAGGTAGCTGTAGCGGTCTGCCATCACGCTACTTCCGATCGATAGCCACTGAGTTACCAGGGCGATGGTGATCACATAAAAAGCCAAACTCCAGAACATGAGCATTTTCCGTCGTTTCCACTGAATAAATAACATAATCAGCAACCCGATACCGCCCAAAGCCAACACGTAATATTGAAAAGGAAGCATGCCTGAGGCGGTTAGTCGCGGGTAGGGATAGACGTTGCTAAGTTCATAAGGAAATAGCAGTTTGATGGGGTAGATGGCCAATCCGAATAAACCAATGCTTAACCGGTTGTACCAGGTTAATACTTCCAGATCTGCAACTGCGCCCGCTTTCTGCTGGACCAGGAATGCGGTTATTCCCAAACCCAGGGCAATCACAAAAAATGGAACTTTGGGCACCAGGTCGGCCTTCTTCTGTTTAAGTTTTCCCGATTCCCAGTAATCCAGTAGAATCATGATCAGAGGAAATACCACCCCCATTGCTTTGGATAAGACCGAAAGTATAAAAAAGACCAGTGTCGCGGTGTAACTTATCGTTGTCCGGTCCTTTTGATAGCGCAGGTAGGATAACATTCCGGCGATGAAGAAAAAACCGTAAAGAACGTCTTTACGTTCGGCAATCCAGGCCACCGATTCGACATGTAAAGGATGGACACCGAACCACAATGCCACAAATAGGCCCACCCAACCGTTTTTTGATAGCTTTTGGAAAAGCTCGAATACCAACACCGTGGTCAATGCGTGAATAACCAGATTCACCACATGGTAACCTCCGGCGTTGTCGTCAAAAAGCCAGTGATCAATTCCCAATGAAAGCATGGTCAGAGGATGAAAATTACCGACGAAAGCCTGCGTCAATAATGCCCCCCAGTCATGCTGCAGCATGGCCTCATTTTCCAGCACGTAGCGGGGATCGTCCCAGTTGGTCCAGCCCAGTTGAAAGGCCGGAATGTAAAAGACCACTGTAACCAGTGGCGGTACCAGCATCCACCACCAGGGCAGGGATTTTGAGGGTATCCTCTCCTTTGATTTTCTGGGTTTTGTGGTCCGTTTGTTCGCCTTTGCCATGGTCTTCCCGTCAGCCAAATTGATTCAAATAAAGTAATGACGGTGGGCCCAAACCCACCGTTCCGGCAATTCTGGGTTCGGTATTTCTATTTTTCTGCCAGTTTCCAGCCTTTGATCGCAGAGAGGTACTTGTTCAATTCTTCCCGTACCCTGGGGAACAAAAGCAGGAGGCCGATCATGTTGGGGAAAACAAGGGCCAGAATCATGGCATCGGAGAATCCCCAGACCGCGCTCATGTTGGCGGCAGCACCAATGACAATAAATACCAGGAATAAAATTTTATAGGATAGGTCCGCAGCTTTGCTCCGGCCAAAGATGTACTTCCAGGATTGCAATCCATAATAGGACCAGGAGATCATGGTTGAAACGGCAAATAAAACAATGGCGACGGTCAGAACATAGGGAAACCAGGATATCCGTTCACCGAAAGCCAGAGACGTTAGGGTCGAACCTTCTACAGCAACTCCGTTTACCATTACCGTGCCCGTACCATATTCAAATGCACCATTAAAATTGAAGAAGATGATGACCAATGCCGTCATCGTACAGATGACCACGGTGTCAATAAAAGGCTCCAACAAGGCGACCAAACCCTCCGAGGCTGGATATTTAGTTTTTACGGCTGAGTGAGCGATCGCGGCAGAACCGGCCCCGGCTTCATTGGAGAATGCAGCACGGCGGAAACCAACAATTAAAACACCAACCAAGCCGCCTAACCCGGCTTGGGGTGTAAAGGCACCGGAAATGATCAGACGAAAAGCATCGTCAATCAGGGAGAAGTGTTCGAATACGATGAAGATGCAGGCACCGACGTAAAGTACGGCCATAAACGGCACGATCTTTTCGGTCACCGACGCGATCCGTTTGATCCCGCCAATGATCACAAATCCAACCACAATGGCCAGCACAATACCGATGATGGTTCCCGAAGCGCCTCCGGACATGCCCAACATAGAAGCCAGCTGCGAAGCGGCCTGATTGGACTGGGCGGCATTACCGCCTCCAAAGGAAGCGCCGATACACAGGAAAGCGAAAATAAAGGAGAGTGCTTTGCCCAGACCGGTAAACCCACGCTCTTTCAGTCCTTTGGAAAGATAATACATAGGACCTCCGTATACGGTTCCATCCGGGCCGATGTCACGGTATTTTACGCCCAGCGTACATTCGACAAATTTGGTTGACATTCCGATCAACCCACAGATGATCATCCAAAAGGTAGCGCCCGGTCCGCCAAGCGCAACCGCCAGGGCGACCCCGGCAATATTTCCCAGACCTACCGTTCCGGAAACGGCTGTTGCCAAAGCTTGAAAATGACTTACCTCACCATGTTTACTTTCGTCCTCAATAGTCCGAATGACATCCCCGTCAACAACAATTGAAGGTTCGGAGGAGATGGCTTCATGGTGATCCAGTTCATCGTAGTGCCCCCGGACCACGCGTATCGCCAATGGAAAGCGGCGGATATTGACAAATGAAAAGTAAACGGTAAAAAACACAGCCCCGCCAATCAACAATAGCAATACAATAGGCAATTCGTGGCCGCCACCAATTGGAATGGCATATAGGACAACATTTTGCCAGGCATCGGAGATGGGTGTGAATGCTTCGTTGATGCGGTAATCCAAACCGGTCGTGTCAACCATGGTTTGTCCAAATGCAGAAATCTGGAGGGCGATCAGCCCGCCCAGTCCGAGGAGAAATTTCTTCATACTTGCAGTAAGTTTTATGATTAGCTTGCCTTCATTCATTTTTGGATGCGGGAAATTAAGAAAAAATACCGGTTAGGGAGGTAGACAAAATTTAAAGTATTTTACGGGTAAGGAATTGTGATCAATGACCAGCCATCCTTAAGTTTACCGGCCCGAAAAGGAGTTTATCTTTTCTATTCATCACGTAAATGCCGAATTCTCCAATGCTTTGGATAGTAGTTGTTGAGACGATTTCCAACCGCTTTCACCCAGCCCAGACCAAGATTTTGATAAGTGATGCGGTACCATCCGGCGGGCTGGGAGCGGGGAATGGATTGGTGGGATAAAAAGAAGAGGGTTGCCTCCAGGTCCATTTCCAGATCAGGTAATACGGATTGATCATTGGCCGATAAAGCCAAGGCCGGGTGGGGAATGAATTGGTCTTTTAAAAAGTTTCCGATCGCAGCAACCGGCTCAGCTTTTACAACCTGCTTGATCAACGTATCCACAAAAGGTATATGATGAGACGGGACAGCATAGATCATTCCGGATTGTTGGTTTTTTACCAGCTCTGAAGGTTCGGTATCCACCAGCATGCTGAGTTTTTTTACTTCCATTGATCCAGGCTTTTCCAGGATTTTTGCGGATTTCCAGGAAAGGGATTGAGCGCGGTCACCTTCTTTCTGCAGGATGGAAAAGAAAAACCCTTCTCCCCGAATTCGGTGAGGCCAGCACTGGAATCCATAAGCATTTCCCTGTTCAATCACCACCACCTCGGGCGGGAGCATGGTCCGACCATGTACGCCTGATTTTGCATCTTGTTGATTCCGGAGTATACGGGTCACCTGATCGATGTTCTCTTCCGGATTGAAAGTGCACGTGGAATAGATGAGTGTTCCTCCGGGTGCCAACAGGGACCAGGCGGCATCCAGAATATTATTTTGCCTTAATGCACATTGGGTAATCAACCCCGGATTCCATTGGGATAATGCCACCGGTTCTTTCCGGATCATGCCTTCGCCCGAGCATGGGGCATCCACCAGGATGATGTCGAAAACAGCTCCCAGGCTTTTAGCCAGGTTGTCAGGAGAAACCGAGGTGGTAACTACATTGGGAAGGCCCCACTTACTCAGATTTTCATGTAGGATGTGGTAACGCTGTGGAGTAATTTCATTAGCAATCAGAAGATCCTGAGGACGAAGTAAATCAGCAAGTAAGGTAGACTTTCCACCCGGTGCGGCACATAAATCCAACACACGTACCGGTGGTCCGCGAAAGAGGTCCCGGATCGCCGGATAGATGGTCATGGTAGCCGGGTCCTGAACATAATAAGCTCCGGCATGAATGCCCGGATCCATCGTGAAAGCCGGGCGCGTTTCCAGCCACCGGGCATGGGGGTGCCAGGAGAGCGGATGGGTCGGCCAGGGCAACTGATACGGTTTTGCCGGATTTAGCCGGACTGCAGTCACCGGATCTTGTTGCAGTGCCACCTCAAAATCCTTGAATTCAGCTTCCAATTGTCTGCGAAGCCGCTCTGCAAGGAGGATGGGAAGGATGCGATTTTCCATAAGCCGGCCGGTAAAGACCTGTTAATCCGGTCGGAAATTTAAGGTTTCAAAACCAATTCGCTAAGATTTACCCTTTTGGAAGGCATAACTCATGAACAATTGCGGGCAACCGTTATTTTACATGGGAATACAATGCGGTATGTATCGAAGTCTGAAAGAAAGTCTGTTGGATCTGCAACGGCATAAACTTTTGGCGGTCGTCAGTGAGGAAGTCGATCCGCATCTGGTGATGGCAGAAGTACATCGACGCGTTTTTGCGGCCAACGGGCCGGCACTTTGGTTTCAACGGGTAAAAGGGAGTCCGTTTTCCGCAGCTTCTAACATCTATGGCAGTAAAGAGCGGGTGAGATTTCTATTTCGCGATACATTGGCAAAGGTAGAGGATCTGGTCAGGGTCAAAAATGATCCGTCCTTTTTACTCCGTCACTGGTCCCGGACCCCGCAAGTTGCCTGGACAGCGCTTAAGGCACTTCCGAGAAGGGTTCGGAGTCAGACACCGGTGGAATACGGAACCACAACCATTGACCAGTTGCCCCAAATCGTGGGTTGGCCCAAAGACGGAGGTGCTTTCATTACCTTACCACAAGTTTGTACATTACCACCCCGGGATCGACAGATGATGCATTCCAACCTGGGGATGTACCGTATCCAGCTATCCGGGAATCAATATGAACCGAACCAGGAAGTCGGGCTGCATTACCAGTTGCACCGGGGCATCGGTATTCACCACCAACAATACAATCAGGCGGAGATACCTTTTCCTGCCTCAATTTTTGTCGGAGGGCCGCCAAGCCATGCTTTTACCGCAATCATGCCGCTGCCGGAAGGATTGTCCGAGATGACATTTGCCGGCATGCTGGCCGGACGCCGTTTCCATTACCGCTGGCTGGGCAACCATGTGGTGAGTGGAGATGCGGACTTCTGCATTTTGGGGACCATTCGAAAGGATGGATTAAAGCCGGAAGGTCCGTTTGGAGATCATTTAGGCTATTACAGCCTGGAACATCCCTTTCCGGTAATGGACGTTGAGCAGGTCTTACATCGCAAAGATGCTGTCTGGCATTTTACGGTAGTCGGCCGGCCTCCCCAGGAAGATTCCTGGTTTGGATACCTCATCCATGAGATTGTCAAACCCCTGGCTTCGGCGGAATTTCCTGGTCTGGTTTCATTGAATGCCGTGGACGCAGCTGGAGTTCATCCACTCTTGTTGGCGGTGGGTAAAGAAAGGTACATGCCGTTCCGTGACCAACGTCCGGAGGAGATCCTGACAATTGCCAATCATCTGTTGGGTAAAGGGCAAACATCCCTGGCCAAATTTTTGATTATTGCCGCACAGGACGATTACACCGACCTGGATGCTGCGCATATTCCGGAGTTTTTTAAACATGTTTTGGAACGGGTAAGGTGGGAACGGGACCTGCATTTTCAGACCCAGACGACCATGGATACCCTGGATTACTCCGGGCATGGCTGGAATGCCGGGTCCAAGGTGGTTATTGCCATCCGGGGAGATAAGCGGCGAACGCTGGGTACGAATGTTCCGGAACGATTTCCTGGTCTGGACCACGTCCGGGATGTCCGGGTAGCTCTCCCCGGCATCCTTTGTCTGGGATTTGCCCCGTACATCGATCCGGAACAAACCCGCAGGCAGCTGGAAGTTCTGGCTGCCGCCCTGCCTCCTTCCTTCGTGAACCAGTTTCCATTGATCATCCTGGTGGATGATGCATCATTTACCTCTGCCAATCTTGAAAACTTCCTCTGGGTCACCTTTACCCGCTCCAATCCCGCTCCGGATATTTACGGGGTAGATGCATTCATCCATGAAAAACACTGGGGATGCCACGGGTCCCTGATCCTGGATGCCCGCATCAAACCTCACCATGCACCTGTACTGGAGGTCGATGCGCCAACCAGGAAAGAGGCCGACAAACTGTTTGCTCCGGGAGGCAGCCTGCATGGCATAGCCTGAGGATTACATCATCCGCAGGACGCCATGGACATATCCTACGGATTCGGCCAATCCGGGCAAGGGGTCATTTCCATCTTTTTCGTATTCAATGGACGCCGCGCCGGCATAACCTACGGCTTGTAAAGCGTGCAGGACGGCAGGAATATCAATGATGCCCCGGCCTATCTCCAACGGCGTGCCTTCGGCAGAATTGGTTGTTTCATCCTTGAGATGGAGATCGAAGAGCCGGTCGTGGTATTTTCGGATCATCGCTGCCGGATCTTCATTTATCCGGACGACATGTCCGATATCAATGCAGAA
>JAGQXC010000647.1 GCA_020436785.1 Saprospiraceae bacterium
CAGCGGAAGAATTCCGGCATTTTTTTCATCATTTAATATACTTTAAAATGAAGGGAGAGAATATGGCTATTGTAAAAATACTGATGGATGAAGGATTTGGACAAGCGAACCTAAAAGTTGTAGATCAATACGTCAGTGAACGATTTATTGAGCATCAATTTGGAGCTATGGGAGGCAGGGATGGTCTGAAACAACTCATCAGCCAATTGTACAATGGCGTGAGCGACCTCAGATACGATCTCATTCATAGCGTAGAGCATGAAGATATGGTTTGGGCACACTTCCAAGCCACTGGGGTCCATTCCAAACCATTTATGGGAATGCCGCCCACCGGAAGAACATTTGTTATTGATGTTTTGGACATATTCCGGATCGAAGATGGTTTGGTCGTTGAGCACTGGGGTGTCCCGGACCGGTTCGCCGCCATGCAGCAAATTGGCATGTTTGAAAAGAAGGGTAAAGTATCCTGAGGTCAACGAAGTACTTCCCCGGTTGCCATTTCCGGCACCTTTGTTACAAACGTGAATTGGGGACAATTTCCTAACTGTATCTTTTGGTAAAATTAGCAGCACTGTGCAAATCCTGATCTCTAAACTTATTTTGCGGAGTACGGAGGAGCCACGGAGCATCACTGCGGTTTCGGAATCGTTAACCTGCTAGCAGCATTATTCAACCTGATTGCCTGATTCGCGCCCATTCGTGCAATTCGTGGCTGAAAATTATGTTGTATTTTGGTTTGACTACTTCCGGAACAACCACAGGTGATTGACTTTCAGGTAGAAAATCAATGCCAGAATGAGGGCAGTAGCTGATGCCCCAATGATATTCGTTCGTTTTTGTGCTTTTTCGTGGTTGGGTATTAATTTTTCTATCCCCAGGTAGATCCATAGTCCAAGTATTCCGCCAATGGTATTGTTGAGGAGATCCGTGGAGTCCAGGGACCCAATTCCGAATAGAAATTGGGATAATTCGAAAAAGAGGCTGAACAGAAAAAACAGACCGGCTTTTTGCATGAACGACCACGACCGGAACAGAGGATGCGCATACAGTCCGAAAGGGATAAAAATCAATACGTTGAACAGGATTTCGGCGTAGGATACGGATTCGTTCAGGATCAGCGATGCCCGGTAAGGAAT
Organism: Saprospiraceae bacterium; assembly: GCA_020436785.1. GTDB lineage: Bacteria > Bacteroidota > Bacteroidia > Chitinophagales > Saprospiraceae > JAGQXC01. The sequence continues at coordinate 1,137 of JAGQXC010000647.1, forward strand.
GAAGTTGACCATTTCTGCATCCGCCTTATACTCCATGGGTACATTCATTTTCAGAACGATGATCCAAAAAGCGATCAGAAAATAGACCGCCAGTAAAATGGTCGTTACGCGCGAGGCTGGTGCCGGATTCCTCATACTTTTTGTTCAAAAATCGATGGCGGATGGCCAGTGTTTTTACCAGATGATAAATTACCATTTTCTGGGATCTGGCGATTTGTCATTTATTTTTCAATCGGTCAATTTGTTTTTCAAACTCCTCTTCCCGCAGGTAGTGGTATTTTTTTGAAGTGGCAATGGCCTGTTGGTAGACGGCAATGGCCTGGTCCATCTTACCGTTGAGTTCATAGGTATCCGCTAAAAGATTCATCAGGCCCACATCGAATGGGTAGGCTTCAACGCTTCGCTGCAGCACGGTACACGCGCCGGTAAATTTCTTTTGTTCACGTAGCTGAAAGGCCAGGCTTACATACGATTCTGCCGATTGTTTTGCCAGTGATCCGTATTTATCCATGATTTTACGCTCATGATTCAAGAACAGTTCATCGCTGTAATTTTCGGACAGAGAATCTGGAAAAGCCATGTCTGCGAAAATGAATTTTAAGCCGTAATAATTGGACAACAACGCAGAAGACATGTGGCCTTCGTCTTCCATTTCCTTGCGTTCATATCGTAAACTAGATGCCTGACCCGCGGCCAATGCATCGACGAAATTTTTCAGTTCCTTGCGCATGCCAAAATCCGGACTGGATTCTCCGGTTCCAATGCCAAAAAATAAGGCTTTGTCCAGGTGGGTATGAGCTTTAAGAAATGGAGCCACCTGTTTGGTAAGATCTTCATTGTTCCACCAGAGTGCTGGGCTCATCACGATGTAACCGTCAAACAATTTGGGCCGCTCAATAAATATTGAGGCGACAAATAATCCACCCAGGGAGTGACCTTCCAATAACCGGAAAGGATGGGTCCGGTAGGCGGAATCAATGTAAGGAATCAGTTCTTGCTCCATGAAAGCGAGGAATTGATGACCACCTCCACTACCTGGCTGATTGGCCCCTTTTGTCATGGTGAAATCGCGCATACGGTTGGTACTTTCAATGCCGATGACGATCAGGGGAGGTATGCTGCCGGTCCTGGTCAGCACTTCGATGGTCCCCATGACATGCCAGATGTTCTGACGGCCATCGGTCAGGTACATGACCGGGTAATCTGCTTGGGTGGAGTCATAATCGGTGGGGAGGGACACAATGATAGGCCTTTCTTCCCCGAGAAGTTGTGAAG
>JAGQXC010000126.1 GCA_020436785.1 Saprospiraceae bacterium
CCACACCCCACACCCCATCCCCCATACCCGAATAAAAAAAGCCAGTAAGAATTTGATCTCCTACTGGCTCTTGGGTACACGGGGGGTATAGTGTAACCAGATTATCTTTTAATAAATTTAGCCTGAGCCGCAAAATGGTCAGCCTGCAGATTGACTACATAGAATCCTGCAGCCAGGTGCGTCGGTAAATCTACCTGGATCATTGTGTTGTGGGATTGGATTTGCTGCTGCAAATGTTGTCTGCCTTGAAGGTCCGTGATGACCAGTAAGGCGGGTCCCTGCACGGCAGCGGGTATGCGTACCTGGATACGATCTGTTGCCGGGTTAGGGAAGAGTTCCAGATGGTTGGCAGCCACGATTTCATGATCAATGGAAGTGGTGGATTCTTTCACCTTGAAGATCTCATAAGGGATGTTTTTCAATCCGGTATTCCGCTGGATGACATCAGCCAATCGCGTTGCTTTGATTTCCGCTTTTTCTTCACTGGTCAGTACAGGATCGTTTTCATAATAAAAACGATCGCCATCCCGCAGGTCCATAAATTGTTTTTTAATGATGTACATGGCGGTCGGGCCGAACATCGCATCGGTCATATGGTCCTCAGCCAGCATGCCGACCCAGGCATCCAGCTTACTGATGTCACCGTACATTTCTTTCATGCTTGCGACCATGGTGGCATCCGTGGTGATTTGCTCAAAGGAGGTATAGGCGGACATGCCAAAAGCCGTCCGGACCTGGTTGAAGTCGGGCAATCCACGATCCCTTCCCCGTTCCAGGTTAATGGCAACCAGGTCCATACCTCCGGCCCCCGGTGGTCCAAACAGGAAATTACGCAGGTCGTCGATGACTTTGCAGTCCAGATGCTGTTGGATCACCGTTGACATTCCGGAGAAATAAGACTCAATGCCAATCTCGGGATTGATGGCTGCCGGATTAAAAAAGGCGTCGCGCAATTCTATGTTTCCTTGCGGTATGTATTCAAACTGGTCGTTCATCCGGACCAGGGTCTTATTGATGGTCGTATGACCATAACGGAAAGCAGCCGCCGAAAAGACATTCATAATTTGCGGATCCACATCTTCCTTATAGCCGGTATAAGGCGTCACATCCATGCCCAGTTCGGGCAACCATTCTTCGTAGACAATGGCCTGGATGATGCCACCCACCATTTTCCGGGCATATTGATACAGTTGTTCATCATTCCAATCCGGATGCTCAGCAGCCAATACGTCACATTGACGATTGTGTTCACGCACAAACAGCGTATGGATGGAAGTCAGGAAAGGATTCTCATTCGCCCGCGGATCACCGGCAACAAAATAAGTCTTGATGTTGGGAAAGGGCATATCCATGCCGGGAGCGATGTATGTCTCGCCTCCGTCAATCTCCCCATCCTTGGTGTTGTAGGGTAACAAATCTCCGGTTGATGTGCGCAACTTACCACCGACGTAGGCGCGCAGCCATTTGGCCCGGTGTTCGTCCGAGCCGTAGATGCCCGATCCGTCAATGTACGCGGTAATCGCGTTGACGGGTACGCGGGGATTGTCCGTACTGGTTCCGGTTGCCGGATCGTAAGACGAACGACGGATGGTGATGGACATCTGACCGGTACCATTAGGATCAAACCAGCGGTCGAAAGCCGGAATGGCAATCGGTAAATATTCATCGTGTACGTCCTTCACCAGGGTCACATCATGGTCAATGAATTGTCCCCAACCCCAGTTGAACGCCGACAGGTTGCGCGTATCATTGACATCTCCCGTTTGGGAAAACAACGCATTACTGATCATCCGGGGATTGGGTCGATCCTCACCGGAAGGCGTTGAAATGCCATCACCGTAAGCCAAAGGAACGGAAATATGCAATCGGGATCCAACCGAACCCCAATCCCGGTGACTGGGATTGTTGTAAGCTCCGTCAATGGAGCGGTTGGTGTTTTGGGCATTCATCAAGGGCAGTATGCTGAAAAGCAATACGGAAACACGTAAAATTCTGTTCATAGAATCACATTGTAAATTGACCAAATGGGACATAAGACGAAATATTCCATCGAATGCATTTAGCCCCCTATCTCTCTTTGGTGGCGTAAATGTAATTGAATTGGTGATTTTAATACATCTCGATTATTTGATTTGTTAGGGAAATGCGCAAAATCATTCTCAATCGGTAATTTAGATCACTGAACACCAGATTCAGTACCAAAGCTTGTACGATGACATCGATCGATTTGGATCAATTAATGCAATTATTGGCTTCCGGTCAGGGACGCCGGGACGAAATTCCCAATCAAATGCTTGCCAAATCGATTGCCGCTCAGGGAGATAAGCAGGCGGTTGCCGGCTTGGTCAGTTTACTTGATCATAAGCGGAATGCGGTTCAAAACGATGCCATCAAGACCTTATACGAGATCGGTGCGTTGCATCCCCACCTTCTTGCACCCCACCGTGATGTCTTTCTGAGGATCCTCAAACAAAAAAACAACCGGCTGCAATGGGGAGCAATGACTGCTTTACAGACCATTGCCGAAGTGGACCCTGCCGGCATCTATAATCATTTGGGAACCATCCTGGAGGTCGCAGATAACGGTTCGGTGATCACACGTGACCAGGCGGTCATGATTCTTATCCGGCTGGCTTCCATACCGGATTATCACACCACGGCCATAGTGCTGTTGTTGGAACAATTAAGCCGGGCGCCTGAAAATCAATTGCCCATGTATGCCGAGCGATCGTTGCCCATTTTACAACTAGCGGATTGTCAGGAATTCATTCAGGTACTTACCTCGCGATGGCCTGCAATGACATCACCAACCAAGAAAAAACGGGTCGAAAAAGTAATTACTCAATTACATAAGCGATTTAACCTCTAGCATCTAGTATTTACCATTCAAGTATATGTCTCTAGTGCCTGAATCTCGGATGAAACTTAACCAGCGTTTCCCGCAGGTATTCCCGGTCGAGGTGCGTATAGATCTCGGTGGTTGTTATCGATTCATGCCCCAGCATATCCTGTACAGCCCGCAAATCGGCGCCGCCTTCTACAAGGTGTGTCGCAAATGAATGCCGGAACGTGTGTGGGCTGACCGATTTTTCGATTCCCGCATTGGCAACGGTTTCTTTGATGACCATAAAGACCATTTCCCGGCTCAGTTTGCCTCCACGTCGGTTGAGAAACACTATGTCTTCACAGCCTTTTTTGACCTGCCCGTGCTGGCGGTAGTGAACGAGGTAATACTGGATGTATTTCAGGGCATCGGAACCGATTGGCACAATGCGTTCTTTGTTGTTTTTACCGATCACCTTGACGAAGCGCACCTCGGGAAAAAGGTTGGAAAGCTGCAGGTTAACCAATTCACTGACCCGCAAGCCACTGGCATACAAGGTTTCCAGCATGGCGCGGTTTCGCATCCCATGAGGTGTGGATACATCAATGCTATTGAGAATCCGGTTGATTTCATTGACTGAGAGAACATCCGGTATCTTCCGGCTGAGCTTAGGGCCTTCCAACAATTCGGTTGGATCCATGTCCAGTACATCCTCCATCATCAGGTATTTATAGAAAGCCCGGATGCCCGAGATCAACCTTGCCTGGGACCGGCGGCTTAAGCCTTTGCTACCCTCCGAAATGATGAATGTTTCAAGTTGATCGGGCTGGATGGCCGCCGGATTGACGGCCGGATTCAGGGAAGTTGCATAGTTGCCCAGTTTTCGGACATCACGGAGGTAGGCCGCGATGCTGTGCACGGATAAAGAACGTTCCAATCGTAGATACGCTTTGAAACCCAGCAGGGCGCTGTTCCAATCCATAGGCGAATTTATATCTTTGCAGTCGGTACTTACCCGGATCAACGATTGAACCAAATAAACCGCTCCATGCAAATATACAGATTATATAAAGGATATTTATTATGTGTTATAATTTGTATATCAACAGTTATATCCGCACAGACGTATCAGCAGGTGCGCCCCTCCAATGAAAGCCCCTACCACACCATTCTGACGCATCTATATTTCCTGCAAAACGATACCTATCATCCGGAGCGAACCAGAATTGCCTTTCCGGCCGATCTGGACAGCGCGACCGCCGTAACTAAAGCATTGCAGATCAAGAGCATTCTTGATGCCAAGGGGCTGTTTGTCCAGTTGAATAAGATACCGCAGAACCCTAACTACACCGATAGCCTGACCAGTCAGAGTACCTACACGCTTTTCCCGGACGAATTGCCTCAGATTTACCTGGAAAAAGAAAACAACGGTTGGGTGTATTCGCCGGCGACCCTGGATGCACTTCCGGACCTGATGAAGAAGACTTTCCCTCTTGGAACCGATTTTCTGGTGAAAATCTTCCCTTACAAATCTTCAGGTACCTTCCTGGGATTGCACCTTTGGCAGTATTTGGGCATTCTGTTAATTCTCCTGGCGGCGGGGTTATGTTACTGGATCCTGAGCCGCTTATTCAAAATGTTGTTACATACCAGCTTCCACCAGATCATCAGGCGGTGGAAGATCAGCGATGTGCATACCTGGCAAATCGCCAGAATCATCAGTTGGCTGGCAACGCTGGGACTGGTGAACCGCTACATTCCGGTACTAAAATTACCGGTAGGAGCAGCTAAATTTGTAATCGCTTCCCTGCGGATTGCCGGGAGCTTTTTGCTTGCCTTCCTGGTATGGCGCTTGTTTGATGTCATTATTCGGCACTTGCGCGATGCCGCATCCCAGACGGCCAGCAAACTGGACGATCAGATCATACCCATCATCGACCGGGTCATTAAAATCATCCTGGTCCTGGTGGCGGCCATTTACATCCTCAACCAGTTGGATGTCAATGTAACGGCGCTGATAGCGGGGATTTCCATCGGAGGTCTGGCCCTGGCATTGGCTGCTCAGGATACAGTGAAGAATTTCCTGGGATCCATTATGATCTTTATGGATCAACCGTTTCAGATCGGTGATTTTGTGGAGGTAGATGGAAAAGTCGGTACCATCGAGGAAGTCGGATTCCGCTCAACCCGGATTCGCACCATTGACACCTCCCTGATCACCGTACCCAATGGCAACATCGCCAACCTGAGCATTAACAATATGGGCGCCCGCCCACGCAGGATGATGCAAATGCAGGTCGGCATTACTTACGATACGCCTCCGCGCTATGTGGAAGCGTTCGTTGCCGGAATGCGTGACATCGTCAAGAATCATCCCATGCTTTCCAATGAACCCAATTACGTTCATTTGAATCAATTTGATAATTCCTCCATCAACATTCTTTTTCGATGCTACATCGAGACCGGGGACTACGCCGTAGAACTGGCCATCCGGGAGGAGGTGTTACTTGCTATCATGCATCTGGCGGAAGCCGTAGGAGTCCGATTTGCTTTCCCCTCATCCACCATCTACATCGAAGACATGCCTGGACAAATGTCCAAAACCCCCACGCACAATCAATCCAAAGAAGACCTGATCAAAGCCAAAGATGCCTGGTTAATCAAGTGGAGAGCCGGGATTAAGGTTGATGAGAATGGAGATGAATAAAATTTAAACACTAAGAACGAGAGGTCACGAAGGTCATTTAGGTTTTGGTTAGATTCGGAATAAAATGGATCAAATGAGACTTACCAAAACCTATGTCAACCAGTTAAGTTACGATATTGTCGGATGTGCTATTGAGGTTCATAGACACCTTGGCCCAGGGCTGTTGGAAGTAATTTACCATCAATGTTTAATGTATGAATTATTAAGCAAAGGATTCATGGTAGAGTCAGAAATTGCTCTTCCAATAGAATATAAAGATATACAATTGTCAAACCGATTGCGGCTTGATCTTTTGGTTGAAGACTCCGTTATAGTTGAATTAAAAGCAGTAGAAATTTTGCATCCAATTTACACCGCACAATTATTGTCCTACATGAAATTAGCCCACAAGCCTAAAGGGCTTTTAATCAATTTTTTTACTGAAAATATTGCCCAAAGTCTGGTTCCGCTGGTTAATGAATATTTTAAGATTCTTCCCGATTAGGCATAAGTTTAAATATTTACTTAGTGCTCTAAGTGCCCTCTCAGACTTAGTGTTTACTCCCAATAGATACTAAAACTCCCTTCCAGACAGTTCTATCCAAGAACTTCAATTCATTGACCATGAACAAATACTCCATCCTTTTGCTGGCCGTGATGGTCGCATTGCTGCCTGCCTGCAATAAGAAGAAAATCAATGAACTTGAACGCGAACTGGCATTAAAGAGTCAGCAAGCGGATCAGCTCGATAAACAGTTGCAGACCATCCAGGCAACGAATGCATCCCTGTTGGACCGGCTCGCCGATCTTAGCGTCATCAATAAAGCCGGCGCCGAATCCATCCAGCAATCTCTGGAAAACATCAATCGCCAATACTCTTTTATTGAAAACCTTACCACCAAGATCCAGGAAAAAGATTCACTCAATCTGGTCCTGGTCATGAACCTTAAACGCTCGTTGGCAGATATCTCTGAAGATGACCTGCAAATCGAGGTACGGGGTGGCATGGTCCATGTCTCCATTTCCGATAAAATGCTTTTCCGTTCCGGGAGCTATGCCCTGGGTAGTCAAGCGAAAAACATCCTGGGCAAGCTGGCTGCCGTGATCAACCAACACGACGATTTGCAGATCATGGTGGAAGGCCACACGGATAATGTTCCCATGCATAATGATTGTATGCAGGACAACTGGGACCTCAGTGCCATGCGGGCCACCTCGGTTGTCCGGGCCCTGCAATTGAATTATTACGTGGCTCCGGACCGGCTTACGGCCTCCGGACGATCGGAGTATGTACCTAAGGCTGACAACAGCACCGCATCCGGTAGAGCTGAAAACCGGCGGACAGAAATCATTATCATGCCTCGTTTGGACCAGTATTTTAAATTACTGGAATCTCCTGAACTGGCCGATTAAACACATGCAGGTAGTCCTTATCTGGTCATGGCCTGAATTCTGTGAAATAGATCCGGCCTGCCCCATGGGCGGGTTGGTGAAACTGGTTCAAAAGTTCCTGTAAAGATTGCGGTTGGTCATACCTGCGCGGTATGTCGCTTCGCTCACTGGTGAAATACAAAATGTGTCGTTCTAAATCCACAAATGGACAATAGTCGATGCGGTTCGAATTGATGCCTGCCAGATGCTCGGCCGGCAGCCATTGACCCTGGTCACCTTTCCGGCTGATGTACAAGTCACTTCCACCAAGATCATCCTCCCGGCCATAGGAGGTAAACAGGATAAAGGATTCATCCGCAGCAATGCTGGCGTTGAACTCATACGTCTTGCCATTGATGGCTGCAGGTAAGGGTTCCGGATCCTGATAACCACCATGCCCGGCCTGGCTAATGAATATGTCCTCTTTTTGCTGCGGATCGTCCGCCAACCGCGTAAAATAAAGGTTTCCATTGGCCGCCACCGATGGATAGAATTCATCTTTATCGGTATGAATGGGGGCATTCACCGGCCTGGGATCTCCCCAGCGATCATTCCATGAGGACCGGGAAACGAACCAGATGTTCATATCGTTGGTCTCATGCCCGGTCATTGGTCGGTCCGATGCAAAATAAAGATGAAGCCCGTCCGGGGCGAGAAAAGGTTCGAGATCATGGTATTGTCCCGAAAATGGGGCAACCTGAGGTGCTTGCCAGACACCATTCAACGCCCGACTGACTACGATGACAGAAAATTCTTTCAGCGGACTTTCAATGGTGAAATACATTTCACGGTGATCCGCATCCATAGCCAGGTCCCTGACCTGAGGATAGGCAGCGAAAAAATCCGGGAGAAATGGCTTCACCTTTTCCTGTTCCGAAAGTTGGAGGGTAATAAGTAGGCAGAGCAAAAATGACGGTAAATAATTCCGGCTCATAATCGATTGGTATCTACACCGGAAAACGCCGGAGAAGGCCAAATTGTATCTAAAATTGTCGCGATCACTTAACCAGAACCACTTCGGATAATCCATACATCAGCCGGTTGACATCGTCGGAATTGAGCTCCAGTTTTCCCCGGATGGTGATGGCTTCGGCGGAATATTTTATTGGTTCTTTGGAAATGACTTCCATGACCGATTCGGGGCCGGCGCCGCCACAGAAAAAGCACATGTTATACGGGTAGGCTGAAAAAATAAATTCGGTGTGACTCTTGTACCCTTCCACTGGTATGATGTATCCGGTCACGGTCACTTCTTTTCCGGAAAGCTTCTGAATGTCCTCGCTGAATACCGGACGGTCCACTTTAAAGCCCAGCAGATCGTCGTATTCTTTTTTAAAAGTGATTTTGGCAAGCGTTTTCCAGACATTGGTTCCGTCCTGGGCGACACTGTGGGTAACCGCGATGGCCAGTAGGCAGGGGATGATCATCCAACCGATTCGATGCATGTGTTGATAATTTTTTCTCTAACAAATATATACCGGGAAAAGTTGGTTCCCTTCCATTCACTAAACAACATTCAAACCTTAACCAAGATCAGTTTTCAGCAAGCGTCGTTGACAATTCCGTACGATAAGCCTGCCAGGCCGGCAACAGGGCCGCGATTAATCCGATCCCCAGTGCACCGATGGCCAGCCAACCTTCTTCCTTCACCCATTGAAAGGGATTGAAAGGGTATTTGTAGGCCGCTTCCAGGTAGTCGGTCAAGACAAACATCGACATATGGGCCAGCAGAAGTCCCAAGAAATAACCGGCCAGCGCCAGCAACAGACCCTCAAGGATGATCATTGAAAAGAGTTTTCCCGGTGATGCACCCTGGACCCGCATCAACGCCAGTTCGTATTTACGGTCCTTGAGGGATCCATAAAGCGAAATAAAAATACTCAGGCCGGAAACGATGGCGATCAACCAGCCCAGGGTCCTTAACGCATCCATGCCCACACCCATTAAAGCAAATAACCGGTTGATCTCGATCGCCGGAGTGGCTGCCTGCAGGTCCGTATTTTCGTTGATGTTGCGGGCCATATTCAGCGCCTGGTAATTGCGGGCTTTGAACCGGATCAGCAGACTGGTGATCGATTCATCGGGATGTTCCAGAAGGGCTGCATTCAGGAAATGTGGCGTTGCGTCCATGCCTGTCGTCACTTCGGGATGATCCGGGTGACCCTCTACGCCGGATTCATGATCATGCACCGACCAGATGCTCTGGGTATTGGTGAGGATCAACTGATCGGCTACGGTACCCGAAGTGGCCAGAATGCCGGTGACCCGGAAAGCATGACTTTCTTCATGCGTCAGGTTGTCGTCCTGCAATAATCCATGGGTACTCTGGAATGAATCACCGATTTTAAGATCCAGCCGTTTGGCGACTTCCGGTCCGATGGTGGCATCAAAGTCATTTTCCCACCAGGATCCTTCAGTGAGTTCCAGCTCATACAGATCAACAAATGACCGGGTGGTTCCCACGATTCGAAAACCCCGGTAACTGTCACCGATAGACAACGGGGTCACATCACCGATCAAGGGGTGGTCAGGATTAAAAAAAGCCCGGACAGACTGGAGGGGTATGTTGCCGGTTGGGGCATCGATGTGGTACATGTTGCAGAGAACCAACTGAAGGGGGCTTCCTTTGGCACCCAGAACCAGGTCGATGCCGGCGAGGTTTTTTTCGAATTTGTCCTCGATTTGCCGGTTAACGACAAACAGGAAAGCAATGAGACCCACTCCCAGTGCAAATAGGACCAGGGTAAGGATCAGGCTGAGTGGCCGGTGGATGATGTTTTTCCAACTTAAAGTGATCAGTCTCATCCGCCCAGGTTGATGTGGTTGGAAAAATAGTCCTTCAGACGCTTGTCGTGGGTGACAATGATCAACGTTGCATGTTCGACATCCGCCTGATGTTCCAGCAGTTGGATGACTTGTTCGGTATTCTGATCGTCCAGAGCCGAGGTCGGCTCGTCGGCCAGGATCAGACTGGGACGATTGACCAATGCCCGTGCAATGGCTACACGTTGTTGTTCACCCACGCTGAGATCCTGGGTTTTATGGTGGGCTTTATGGTCCAGTTGCAGACGTTGAAGAATGGCGTTGATTCTTTTTTTATCGGTCGGAAGACCGGCAAGATTTTGCGCCAGCACCAGATTTTCTTCGACCCGCAGTGAACGGATAAAATGG
>JAGQXC010000127.1 GCA_020436785.1 Saprospiraceae bacterium
CTTTACGCCTCCGTTCTGGATCCCGGGCTCTTCGGGAGTGAAATATTCTTCCAGCGTCGGGCCTTTAGCCCCGGCTTCCGGCGGAGAAGAGGAAGAGGTGGAACAAAATTGCAACAGGCAAGTGGAAAGCAAACAAAAATAGTAATGCCAGCTTTTCATGGTTATTTGGTTTGACCCAAATTACAACACAACCATTAATAATTAATGTGGATAGGCAGCAAGAATACGCTCAATTTGCAAGTCTTTATCCGGATTGACCCACTGCCGGCCGGCGTCTTCCAGCATCCAGGCAATGGTGCGGCGAATTCCCCGGTAGAAAGGTATTGTTGCTTGCCAACCTGGCACGTAGCGTTTGATCTTGGTGTTGTCAAATAAGGCACTGTGGGCTTTATCGGCCAATAATGTCCCGGTAAATGACGGCTCCACGTTGCAGATAAAATCCGACGCGATATGTACCATTCGTGGAGTGACTCCGAGCGCATCTCCAAGCATCTGGTAAATCTGGTTCCAGGTCAGCGCTTCGTCCGAGGTGATGTGGAATGCATGTCCAATGGTCTGCGGATTACCTAACAGGCACACAAAGGCCTTGGCAAAATCCTCCGCGTGAGTCACCGTCCATAACGAGGTCCCATCACCGGGCACGATCACTTCTTTACCATCGAGCATCCGCTGCGCAGTGGTAAACTCCCGGAATCCACCAACCGGGATGGGGATGACCGTTTCGTAGGTATGCGATGGCCGCACGACGGTGAAAGGAAAACCAGTATCACGGTAAGCTTGCATCAAACGGTCCTCACTGGCAATTTTCTGCCGGGAATAGTCCCATAACGGATTATAAAGTGGGCGTGATTCGGTGATCAGGTAGTGCCCATTCTTCTGATAACAGGACGCCGAACTGATGAAAATGTATTGCCCGGTCCTCCCCTGGAAATAGGTCAGATCCCTTTCGACATCTTCCGGAGTAAAAGCAATCCAGTTGACGACGGCATCCCACTGATGATGGTCTAAAACCTTTTGAACTTGTTCAGCATTATTGATGTCCGCATGCAGACCATACACCCCGGGCATCGGTTCGCTCTGACCCCGGTTCAAATGATACAATTCCATCCCCTGAGCCAATGCCTCCCGGCTAACCGCTCCGCTGATGTTGCCGGTCCCGCCGATGAATAAGACCTTCATTGAAAGCTAATCGATTAATGATTGGATAAGTTAATAGTTATTTTTTACACACTGCTGAAGGAATAACTTGCGGGGTATGAGGTAGTGGGGTGTGAAGTAACAGGTACGAGGTGAAAACCTGCGAAGCGCTCGTAGCGATCTTCGGGATGGACTTCAGTTCTTTGATGCCGGCCGAGGTACGAGCGTCGATAAGAAATGACCGCTGGTTAATATGGTCCTACCCCATTACCTCACTACCCCATACCCCACTACCCAATACCTCACTACCCCATACCTCATAACCCCGTTCCCCATACCGTATTTGCGTTAATTGGTTAATAAGTGAATTTGTTAATATGATGAAAGGAGACATTGGTTCACAATTCCGAGATTTCTCCATTCCGGACTGTAGGCTCAAGTTGAAATCGCCAAAGCGGCGGTACTCAATGACCGTCGGTTAATATGGTCCTACCTCGTACCCAATACCTCACTACCTCATACCTCACTACCCCATTACCCTTTACCTCATACCTGAATACCTCATACCTGAAAACCCCTTTACCTATCAGATCATAAAATCTTCATCGCCTCCGGGTCCCATTTCACAATCTTATTGCCAAAATAGCTCACGTTGGCGGCCAGGGATGGCCCAGCTGCCCGTAATCCAAACGTGGCATCTTCGAAAACCGGTTTACCGGTGCGGATGCTCATGGCAAAATTCGCCCAATGGTCCAGATGGGCATCGTAGCCCTGGGGCGCTTTGTATTCGATTTTCTCCGGCTCCTTGATTTGCATTTCCTTCAGGGGATATTGGCTTTGGTACCACGCTTCATATTCCTTTTTCTGTGCGGCGGTAAAGGTTTCGTAGGTGTCCCACCCGCCATAACCAGGCTGTTTGGCCATCGGATGCGGGATGACTGTGACACTGTTCCATCCCAGGTCGATCGCGCCTTCGCTCCCAATGATCCGTAAGATGGACCCGCTTTCACTGCCATCGACAAAGTTGCACCGTAATTGCATGTTGAATGCCGCATGGGATTTGGATTGCGGGTAATCCAGCACACTCAGCTGCACGTCCGGTACATCCCGGCCATCTTTCCAGTACCGCAATCCTCCGGTCGCAAAGATGCGTTCCGGGCCATGCGAATCAAGGACCGTATGCAAGGCAGAGAATAAATGAACATACAGGTCCCCGGCCATTCCGGTGCCGTAATCCTGATAATTTCGCCAGCGGAAAAAGCGCACCGGATCGAATGCATGTTTCGGTGCATCGCCCAGAAAACGGTCCCAATCCAGCGTTTCCGGAGAAGCATCGGTGGGAATCGAATATTGCCAGGCCCCCAGCGCCGAATGCCGATCGGTGGTCGCCTCAATCATATTTACCGGCCCGATCACCCCTTGTTGCATCAGTTCTCTGGCTTTCCACGTGATGATGGAGCTGACGCGCTGACTACCCACTTGCAGTGGCTTACCGCTTTTCTTCTGGGCCGCAATGACGGCATGTCCTTCATCCAGGTGATGCACCATCGGTTTTTCGCAATAAACGGCCTTGCCCGCCTCAAGCGCTGCCATGGAGATGTGATCGTGCCAATGATCCGGCGTGGCAATGCATACGGCATCGATGTCGTCTCGACTCAGGATCTCCCGGTAATCCCGGGTAGTAAATAAATGATTGCCATACCGTTCTTTGCAGGCAGCAAAGTGACCGTCATATAGGTCACATACCGCAACCAGCTCTACACCCGGGACTTTAACGGCTTCATCCATATTTGAAAATCCCTGGATGCCCATGCCGATCCCGGCAAGCCGAATTTTATCGTTGGCTGAAAAGGTCCGGTTGAGAACCTGCAATTCTTCAATACGCGCTTCCGAGGCATGTAGAAAAGGGCTTCCCAGTGCTGTTCCCACCGTGCCGGCGGCAATTTTTTTAAGAAATGATCGACGGTCTTTGCTCATGATATTTGCTTTCAGTTGAAGGTTATCAAATGTAACTTTCTTGGCAGAAGAAATCAAATGGAATCGTAATTGGGGTATGGGATACGAGGTATGGGGTGCGAGGTATGGGGTTCTCCC
>JAGQXC010000648.1 GCA_020436785.1 Saprospiraceae bacterium
AGAAGGTTAAAGGGAATGATTTGAATTTCCGGCTTGATTATTCACTACGCGATGATGTGACGATCAACCACATTCTGGATCAGAATCAAAGCGAGCCCACCCGGGGTACCAAGACCATTTCATTGGCACCTTCGGTGGACTATCAGGTGAACAATAACCTCAACCTGAGGCTTTTTGTCGATTACAGTCAGACCCAGCCGAAGACCTCTTTGGGTTACCCGATTACCCGGATCCAGGGAGGAATTCGCGTGAGGCTTGAACTTGAATAGTGCGGGAACAAGCATTTTTAGATTTGACGGACTTTTGATACCTTGGTGATGTAATGGCAGTGCCTGCTAGCTCACCCGATCTGTGAAGCAAAATCTGGATACGTTAAGGATGATTCCCTGACCTGATGGATCAGGGAGGATTGAATACGTTGCTTTTTTGGCAAGCATGATCTGCGTGGAAGATTCCCTGATTCAGGAGTTCTTCCGGTTAAATTCGTGTTAAATCGAACGGATCGCTTACGGAAATAGATTTCCTAAGCGTCTTAACATATGTTAAATTTGAGGTTAAGAGCGCCTTTATTATGGATAGAAGTAAGATCTGGATCATCATAGCAGTCATGAGCGCTGCTTTGCTGGGCAGTGTCTTTGTTCAGGTCTATTGGATTCAATTGTCCCTGCGGGAGAATGAACAGAAGTTCGATGACAACGTCTTCACCGCCCTAAGGCAGATCGCACAGAAGCTGGATGATGACGAAGCTTCGCTGTACAACAACATGCCTAATCTGTCCGGGGGTAAATCAAATAAGAATTCGCTGACCGCCTGGGTGGAAGAGGGCATCATCAGTAAGGCGTTCCCCGAGGACTCCATTGGTCAGACCATCATTGGCGACCGGTATAAATTTACCTCCACCCTGGCCTACGCCCGCCGGGTACTGGATAACATCGCTTTGGCCGACCGTATTCAACTGGATAACCTGAATGCCTACATTGAAAATGCCTTGCACGATGTCGGCGTCAGCACCGAATACCGCTACGGGGTCTATGAAAAATCAAAAAACAGTTTCATCATTCTTGACGGCCGTCATGTCTTTCCGGAGACCGATGCACAGATGAGCCAGGCGCCTCCAGATGAAAGTTTATACAATTCAAAATATGAAGTCAATCTGTTTGCTTCCGAGTTGGTAAAGAAGCCACCGGGCTTGCTGAAGATCTATTTCCCGCAGCGGAGCCGGTTTGTATGGCGTAACATTCTACCGTTTATGATGGCGTCGGTGTTTTTCACTTCATTGATCCTGATGGGCTTTTCGTATACCATCTATGTGATCTTCCGGCAAAAGAAAATCTCCGAGATCAAGACCGATTTTATCAACAACATGACCCATGAGTTCAAGACACCGATTGCAACCATCTCGCTGGCTACCGACAGCATCCTCTCCCCGATGATCCTGACCAATGTTGACAAAGTCAAACGCTTCATTGGGGTGATCAAACAGGAAAATTCCCGCATGTTAAGCCAGGTTGAAAAGGTCCTTCAAATGGCACAGATCGACAAGCAAAACATGGAGTTGAAGATCACGGAGGTCAACCTGCATGACATCGTGCGCGATGCGGTTGAACACATCAACTTGCAGGTGGAGAAAAGGGGAGGATCGGTCAGTGCTCTATTGGAAGCGATGGATCCGGTCGTGCAGGGTGATGCGACGCACATTTCCAACATGATCCACAACTTACTGGATAATGCCAATAAGTATACGGTGGAGACTCCGGAGATCTCGGTGAGTACTGCCAACCACAAGAATGGGGTGATTGTGACGGTGAAGGACAATGGCATTGGATTGAGCAAGGAAGCCCGCAAGCATGTGTTTGAAAAATTCTATCGTGTGCCAACCGGAAACCTGCACGACATCAAAGGATTCGGGCTGGGACTGAGTTATGTGAAAGCGATGATGAATGCGCACAATGGCGATGTGGATGTAAAAAGTGAACTGGGAAAAGGGAGCAGTTTTACCCTTTATTTCCCATATCGGCAAGCGGCTTAATTCGCCGGCTTGTATATGAAATGTTAAGAAATCTCGTTATGTAATTAAATTATAGCTTATGGCTACAAATAACCGAATACTCCTAGTAGAAGATGATCAGAATTTTGGCGATGTCCTCCGTTCCTATCTGGAAATGCATGATTACGACGTGACCCTGGCGACCGACGGGATGGACGGTTGGCAACAATTCAAACGCAGCGATTACGATCTCTGTATCCTGGATGTGATGATGCCCAAGAAGGATGGATTTACCCTGGGTAAAGAGATCCGTGAACAGGATGCCGAAATGCCCTTGATCTTCTTAACGGCCAAAACACTGAAGGACGACGTCCTGCAAGGCTTTAAAATTGGCGCCGACGATTACATTGCCAAGCCCTTCAATTCCGAAGAACTGCTGTACCGCATCCAGGCGATCCTGAAGCGTAGTCAGAAGCCCGCCGACCCCCGTGAAGAAATCCGGGAGTTCAACATTGGCGACTATCATTTCAATTATCCTTTGCGGATCCTGACCAATACGTCTTCCGACGAACAGCACAAGCTCTCTCCGAAGGAAGCCGAATTGTTACGCATGTTCTGCATGTACAAGAACGACATCCTCCCGCGCTCCGAGGCGCTGAATAAAATCTGGAAGGAAGACAATTATTTCACGGCGCGCAGTATGGACGTCTTTGTGACCAAGTTGCGCAAATACCTGAAAGACGATCCCAACATCGAGATCGTGAACATCCATGGTAACGGATTCCAGCTTCAGGTAAAGGGCGAAGAAGTCACTACCAATTAAACAACCTTTTTCGCAGGGATGATGGACCAAAGTCACCAATTAACCCAGCGGTTGATCGCTGAGGTCAAGGTACGCCTGATGGAGGAATCCATGCCGCGTATCGAGAAATGTTTATCCGTATTGCCGGAT
>JAGQXC010000128.1 GCA_020436785.1 Saprospiraceae bacterium
GCGCATCCGGAAGAGGTCATGTTGATCCTGTGGTAGAAATTTTCCCAACATTTTTTGCAAGGTTTTTTACTCAATTCTTGCTTTCCTTGCGAAAAATAAGGCCTACAATCCAAATGTTCTGACCTGCATTGACCTTATTGTCAAGTTATTAGCATGTTGCGAATAACTTTTTCAGCGGCGACGAAGTAGGGAAAATGGTGGGTGCCCACGGTGCTGTCATTGGCCGGTACGAGCGTGACGAAGTCAAGCCTTCCATCGAGATGGCCACACAATTGGCCGAAGCGCTGGAAGTCTCTTTAGATTATCTGGTTGGGGCTACGGATACTCTCTTCGATACTTCCGTAGTCAATCGCATACTCGATATTCAGAAGCTACAAGATGTAGACAAGCAACATGTCTTTGCCCTACTTGATGCTTTTATTAAGCAAACAAAAATGAAGGCTATATTGTAAAAATTTACCAGTTCAATTGAAGCACTCCATCTAGGAATGCAACGCTCTCCCAAATGCCCTTGTACTAGCTTGAAAAAAATCCTGATTAGATAAGAGGCTTCCAATTATTTCACAAGATCAATACTTTTGATATTTTGAAATACTCTCTCTTTTAGCTCCAAAAGAAGATGAGAGCCTGAACAGATGTTTGTCATATTTAATTCATCCTGGTCATACTGCCTTCTAATATACCCCTCAACGCTCCCAGAGTGGTAACCATCAATTGAGATAACTTGAAATAAAAAAGGATCTTCAAAAGTATTTGCCAAAATACATGTTTGGCTTTCAGTTATCCCATCATGTGTATATACAACACGTAATCTTGTCCCACACCCATAGTGCTCGTTGGGTTGAAGCTGACTAATTATTTTATCCATAATTATTCAATTCTGATACTGTGATCAACCTGAATTCCTTTACCTGTATCGGATCCGTCAAATTTTATCGACCCTTTATGCTCCCCTTTATGGTTTAATACTTCAAAATGACCATGTTGTGTATCTAAAGAGTAATGCATTCCATTTGCGTCTGAATAAATTGTTCGATCATTTAATTTTGATAGTTTATTATTTTTAGTCCAATCATTTAATTCCGCAAAATTGGATCCAAGTTGCCTGTATTGGGCAATTCTATCATTTACGGAAAGTCCCCTAGCGGCTCTATAAATATCATCAACATTCGATAACCCAAAAAAACCAGGTGCTTTTGCAAACGTTGCTACACCACCTTTTCCCGGTGATAAAGGTGCTAAATCTAAAGCTGCAAATCCAGCATTACCAACATCTTTCAATACCGTTTGACCATGTCTCAGTTTATATCCGACTGAGACGCCTAAAGGAGAATTATTATCTTTATAAACGCCAAAATGGTGGCTTAAACCTGCAGCTCGCATGGCATATCCCTGCGGAGTATTTGAATACTTCTGGACAAATCCGAGTAGGTTTAAAAATCCTGCTTTAATTGTACCCGCAATGACTGCACCAATTGGCGGATCTCCAGGTCCTTCTACAGCTGCTTTACCGTCTGGATCTATGTATCGTATTGGATTGTTAACAGTATAGATGTATGAACTCCACTCTGGAAACTTCTCCGCCAAGGGATCAACACTCAACCAGACACTCAACCCCGGATCATAATACCGAGCACCGTAATAATAAAGAGATGTACGGGAATCGAGTTCTTTGCCGTTGAAGAGGTACGGTGTCTTCCACCAGGCATTGGGCGTGAGGGCAAACTGCTCCTCCATCGTTTCTCCAAAGGGTAAATTGAGGAAGAACTGATATGGCTGACCACTGCCATCGGTCAGGAATGTGCTCGACCCCAGGTGGTCACTATGGAAGAAGTAGATCGGCCCATCACCGCACTGGTGCTGGAACACACAGGCACACAACTCATCTTCCTCTTCTCCCTGGTTACACGGAGGAACCATCCCCGGTACATTCCAGATAGCCGGGGCGGAGAGCTTCAATTGGTCAAATGCAGCC
>JAGQXC010000129.1 GCA_020436785.1 Saprospiraceae bacterium
AAGAAGAACAAAGGAAAATAAGATTTTCGTTTTCATAATAAATCAGGTTTAGATTGAATGAATGATCGATGGGTTAGACGTACAGGTTGGTCAATCCGGTTAGGCCCGCCGGAAGAAAAGACGTCTGAAATAGCCAGTTTCACGATCAATGGATGAAAATTTCCGACTGGAGTTCATCCGCTGCTTAATGGACAACCGGATGCCGCAAATGAAAGAGCCGGGCCAGGATTTATTGCCGTATTTTGGCTAACAAGCCGGTCCGCGAGCTAACGTTAAGTTTTTGGTAGATGTGATTGAGATGGGTCTTGACCGTGTTGATGGAAATAAATAACTGGCCGGCAATCCCTTGATTGGTGTAGCCATCCCGGATGAGTCTGACAATTTCGATTTCCCGGTCGCTCAGGACATCCAGCAGCTCATTCTCCCAGGTTTTTAATGGAATAGGTGTTCCCGATTGCGGATTTTGTTGATGATTGGCATAGGCGATTTCCAAAGCGGCGAATAAATCCTTTTCGGTAAATGGCTTGACAATGTATCCGGCAGGTACGGTGGCCTTTGCTTTATTGAGGGTATCCCGGTCTGCATGAGCAGTCAGGAAAATAAAAGGAATCTGCCGGTGCATCCGGATGTAATGGCCAATATCGATGCCTTCCTGACCTTCACCAAGGTGAATATCCAGAAGTACGATCTGGGGATCACATTCACTGAGGGTCTGTATCGCTTCTTTTGCGGAATAGGCCATGCCGCAAACCAGGTAGCCGGTACTGCTCAATTGCCGGCGGATCGCAGCCGCAATGAGCGGATCATCCTCAATAACCAAAACACGCAGGCTCATAACAGATCGAGATTTGGTAATGACAAAGTACAACATGTTCCACCATTGCTGGCATATTTCATCCGGGCTCCAAGCCGTTTGCTAAACATACGAACCAGTTCCAGCCCTAGCGAGTCACTGTTCAGGAATTCAAAATTCTCTGCCAATCCAACCCCATTGTCTTTCACCTCAAACGTCCAGCCCCGGTTGTCATTTTCAGTGAGCCGGATGTTTAGATGTCCTTTCCGCTGGCCGGGGAATCCATGTTTAATCGCATTGCTGATCAGCTCGTTGATGATCAAAGCCAATGGGATCATGGTATCGATGCGAATGTTCCGGTCGGGTAAGTCTGTGGTCCAGGTGATGCGGTTGGGTTGAACCTGATAGGACTCCATCAGACTTTGAATTAATTTTTCAATATAGGTCTTGATGTTAACGCCGGTTAAATGTCCATCCTGGTAAAGATTTTGATGGATCAAGCCCATTGACTGGACCCGGTTTCTTCCTTCATTAAGGGCCTGTATGGCACGGGTATCGGTGGTGTGCTGGGTTTGCAGATAAAGTAGACTCGAGATCACCTGTAGGTTGTTTTTGACCCGATGGTGAATTTCCTTGAGCAAGAGTTCACGTTCAAGCAACGATGTTTCCAATTTGGCATTGGTACTTGCAAGGGTTTGGGAGGTTTGTTTGCGATAACGGCTTAAGGCATAAAGCAGTGTACTCAGTAACAAGGTGCTTAACAAGCCGATCCCCAGAATCAAATCATTCCGGCGGGATTTGGCGATGGTAAGATCCTTGATCTGATTTTGGGTGACCAGGTGGTAGATCTCTTGTTCTTTTTGGGCTGTCTGGTACCGCACCTGTAGTTCCTGGATTTTGGTCCGGTTCTCCACCTGGAGGATGCTATCGTCCAGTCTTTTCCATTGTTCCAGGTATTCAAGCGCCTGTTTAGGTTGCCCGACGGCTTTATAGATCTCATACAATTGGCTAAGGAAGTCGGATTTTGTCTGGTAGAACCGATTGCTAAGCTGTAATGCTTTTTTGGCCGCTGCGGCTGCACGATGATATTGGTTGGTTTCCTGGTAAAGATCGGCGAGGTTCTCCAGCATAATCAAACTTGCCGGGTAGTTTTGACTTTGTTCATAATAGGGTAAGATTTGCTCAATGCGCTTAATAATCTGATAAGGTGATTCGTTGTCGAACAAAGCGCCCATATGAAAGGGTTTTACGCGTTCAAGGATTTGATCTTTACCGACAAAATCGAGGTAATCTTCGATGGCTTGAGCTTGTTTTTCGGAATCATTGATAAGGACAGAGAGTTGAATTTTGTGCCAAAGGATAAATCCAACATTCATGGGGCTGTCATAGGCAAGTGCGCGGCTCAGGCTGGTATCCAGTTCGATTTCTGCCTGATCAAACTGCTGGTGCACGCGGTGGATATCAGCCCGGATTTTAGCATTTTCCCAATTGTAAAAGGGAGGGTCGAGACGGGCGTACAGGCTGTCGCTTCGGAGAGTCAATTGCATGGACCGGGCATAATCCTGCAGGTATAGCAGGATTTTGGCTTCCTGCTTGGTATACAGGGCCAGGGAAGCCGTATCGTGCAATGGCCGCAAGATGTCCTGGGCTTTTTGCAACATTTGCCGGGCTTCTTCCGGCAATCCCATACTCAACATAACCCGGGATCGCTGGTACCACATTTGATGAAGTAAAGTGGCATCGGGGTGCTTCGACAGGTAGTGGTCTACCTGATCGAGGTAATAAAGTGCAGAATCATCCTGGAAAGCAATGTTGTTTTCACTTAAGGCAAGCCATCTCAATACTTCAACCCTTGATTCGGGTTGTTCCACCTGTGCAGAAGCGATCTGAGGAACCAGGCAGAGGATGGTTACCAATAAGGAGAATGGGCATCTGAATAAGCATGGTTGCAGCATACGATGAATTCTTGAGACCGCCCGTGGAGTACGGTTGGAGTGTCTTCTAACCACAATGGTAAGGATAAAGGATGATTTTTACCTATCCAAGCACATCGCGGGCAGATCGGACGGATCGGGTTGACGGGCACACCTCGGGAAGTCGCATACACGGCCTTGATTTTCAATTCAAAAACCTTTGTAAAAACCGGTTAAAACATCTATCTTTGCGGTCCATTTTGATTAAGTAAAAATTAAATCTTTAATGAATCAGTACGAAGTTACCTTTATTGTCGATCCGGTACTGTCTGATGCAGAGATCAAACAGACATCGGAAAACTACGTGGACCTTCTTAAAACAGAAGGTTGCCAAATCGTACACGTAGACGAGATGGGCTTGCGTCAGCTGGCTTATCCCATCAAAAAGCGTAATTCGGGTATTTATTACTGCATTGAATTCCAATCGGATTCCGGCGTCATCATCAGTCGTCTGGAATTGGCCTTGCGCCGGGATGAACGCATCATGCGTTTCCTGACCGTGGCATTGGATAAGTTCGGTATCAAGTACAACGAAGACAAACGGAATGGTCTAATCAAGAAACGTGATAAGACTGAGAAGAAAGCAGAAAAATCATATGGTTCCTCTCCGGCGACCGGAAAACAGGATGACGTAAAAGCCACCAAGAGTGCTCCGGCGACTCCGGCTCCGGCTCCGGCAGCTCCTGCACCGGTAGCTACCAAAGAAGAAGAGGAATAATTTGGTCATCGTAAAAATGCAGTAAAAATGGCATCAAGAGACGACATTAAATTTCTTAGCAATCCGAAGATCGGACAGAATAAGAAAAAATATTGCCGCTTCAAGAAGTACGGCATCAAACACATTGATTACAAGGATCCGGATTTTCTCCTGGGCTTTATCAATGAGCAAGGAAAGATCCTGCCACGTCGCATAACCGGTAACTCGCTGAAGTATCAGCGTAAGGTAGCAACGGCAATCAAAAGGTCCAGGCATCTGGCGATGTTGCCCTACGTGGCGGATTTATTGAAGTAATCGGAAAAATGAATTAAGTCATGGAACTCATTTTATTAAAAGATGTAAATAATCTCGGCGATAAACATGAGGTCGTAACGGTCAAAGACGGTTATGGACGCAATTACCTTATCCCACAGGGTATGGCCATCGTTGCCAACGCTGTAAATCGCCGTAAGCTGGCTGAACTCCAAAAGCGTGAGGAAGCCATTGAGACCAAGCGTCTGGATGAATACAAAGCCGTTGTCGAACAAGTCTCCGGTAAAGTATTGCGCATTGCCGCCAAAGCCGGAACCTCAGGCAAAATTTTCGGTAGTGTGACCAATGTTCAATTGGCACAGGCACTTAAGGACCAACTTAATGTGGACGTCGACCGGCACAAGATCCATCTTTTGGAAGATGTGAAAGTGCTGGGATCCTACAAGGCAGACCTCAAATTGCATAAAGAGGTCATTACCCAGCTCGCATTCGAGGTGGTCGAAGATTAAGAATTTCTATTTTCACACGATGAAGGCTTTCTTTCGAACCGTCGAAGGGAAGCTTTTTTTATTTTCCAAATCCTTTTTGGAATGCTTTGTCTCCACCAAGAGCTTTGGATTATCTGGTTTTTTTTTACGTTCTTAGGGTCTCGCACTGAATCGACCAGATCTTATGTCAACTTCGCTCTATCGTCATGCCCAACTCAGGTGGAGGCGATCGCCGGCTCTAACCCAACAGATTATCCAAACGGTTTTATTGGGTTTGTTTGGCCTTTACCTGGCGGCCAACCTGGTATTCCTCAGTTTATTTGCCAATAAAATTATGGCGGAATTGTACCCACAGGAAGATCCTTACATCAAATTGGGTGGATTCCTGATTTACGGATTTTTTGCCGGGTTATTGATGCGGGTCATCTTACAGAAATTTCCTGGTATCCAGGTGAAGCCCTATTTGTTGTTGCCGGTCCCCAGAAGGCGAATCATCAACTTCCTATTGCGATCTTC
>JAGQXC010000130.1 GCA_020436785.1 Saprospiraceae bacterium
CATGAGTAACGTTATTGCCCAGGCAACGGCCAGCTATTCACGAATCAATGGCGTCTTGCATGCACCCGATCCGGAAGAAAAAGCGACGGTTACGGAAGACTTGCAAGGTGCGATTGAATTACAGAATGTATCACTGGTTTATGGCGAAAAAAACACCTTGAAGGCGATAAATCTATCCGTTGATGCCGGTACTTCTTTGGCGGTGATCGGGCCAACCGCGGCCGGCAAAACGCAGTTATTGTATTTATTAACCGGACTGATCCGACCCACATCGGGTCAGATCTTATTCGATGGAAGAAATATTGATGACTACGTCAAAGAGGATTTTTATCGTCAGGTTGGATTTGTTTTTCAGGACAGCATCCTATTTAATATGAGCATCCGTGAAAACATAGCCTTCAGTAATGAAGTGACCGACGAGATGCTCGAAAAGGCGATAGTTACCGCCGAGTTGAAAGACTTTGTGGATTCGTTACCCCAAAAATTAGATACCATCGTTTCGGAAAGGGGTACCACGCTCTCCGGAGGGCAAAAACAACGGTTAATGCTGGCCAGGGCACTAGCCATTAATCCAAGGATATTATTATTGGATGATTTTACGGCCAGGGTAGATGCGAACACCGAAAAAAGAATATTGGAAAATCTGGAAAAAAATTACCCGGGCATCACCTTGATTTCGGTCACCCAGAAAGTAGCCACTGCCGAATTGTTTGATCAGATTGTTGTCCTGATGCAGGGAGAGGTCGTCGCAAAAGGAATGCACGATGACCTGATGAAGAGGAGTACGGATTATGTCCAGATTTACAATTCGCAACAAAGTACCAGCAATTATGAAGTACAACCTCAATGAGCTGACCAGAAACCAGCAGAAGTCCTCCAATCTGCGGTCGTTGAACAAATTGCTGACCATGATCAGGGAGGAGCGCCCAACCATGCTCCTGGCCCTGGGAGCAATAGTTATCAATTCAACCCTAAATTTATTGGGGCCATTCATCATCGGGCATGTCATTGATACATATGTTGTCGAAAAAGACTACAGCGGTGTGGTCCGTTGGGCGGCCATCCTGCTGGGGATGTATCTCGTAGCGTTTGTGGCGAATTATCTCCAAACGGTCATGATGGGAGGAGTAGGACAACGGATGTTGTTTAAATTGCGAAATACCATTTTCAATAAATTGCAGGAATTGCCATTGGCCTTTTTTGGAGAGAATAAAGCAGGAGATTTGATTTCCCGGGTCAATAATGATTCTGATAAAATCAATCAATTTTTTTCCCAGTCACTGATGCAATTTATTGGCACCTTGGTGACCATGACTGGCGCTGGCATATTTTTGCTTTCCATTAATTATAAACTCGGTATTGCCACCTTACTGCCCGGCCTGGTCATTTTTTTATTTACCAAAATCATTTCTCCCTGGGTAAAAAATAAGAATGCCGTCAGCATGCAACGTACCGGTGGGCTTAGTGCGGAGATCCAGGAGAGTCTGCAAAATTTCAAAGTGATCATTGCCTTCAACCGGCGGGATTATTTTCGTAACCGGTTTGAGCAGGCCAATAAAGAAAACTACGATGCGGCGCTCATTGCCGGTATTGCCAATAACATTTTCCTGCCCGTATATGGGCTTTTCGCTGCGGTGGCTCAACTAATCGTTTTGCTGGTTGGCATCTATCTGATTAGTGAGCAACAATTTACCATTGGATTACTGGTCAGTTACCTGGCATATGCGGTTAATTTCTACAATCCCCTGCGTCAGATCGCGGCGTTATGGGCTAATTTTCAAGCGGCGATGGCCAGTTGGGACCGCATTTCCCACATGTTGAATTTGGAGAGTAATTTACTTCCGGTTCCGGCTACGGAGGCTGTTTCCGTCGAAGAAACCGTGATGGAATTCCGGGACGTGTCTTTTGGCTATGACGAGAACAAGGAAATTCTTCATCACATTAATTTTGCCATGTTGCGAGGCAAAACCTACGCATTGGTAGGACCTACCGGTGGAGGTAAGACCACTACGGCATCGCTGATCGCCCGTTTGTATGACCCGACCAGGGGCACGGTTCTTTTAGATGGAAAAGACATACGTAGTTATTCTCCGGAAGAAAGAACCAATAAAATCGGGTTTATCCTGCAGGAACCCATTCTCTTCAGTGGCACCGTCGGTGAAAACATTGCCTACGGCAATTCGAATCCCAGGTACAACGATCCGGATCAACTCCGGGAAATTATCCGGGAAGCCGGCCTGGACCGGATCCTGGGAACATTCGAAAATGGATTGGAGACTCCGATTGGCCCGGGGGGCGATAACATCAGTCTTGGACAAAAACAACTGATAGCTTTCATGCGTGCTGTCCTGAGAAATCCGGAGATCCTGATCCTGGATGAAGCAACCGCCAACATCGATACCATCACGGAGCAAATACTTCAGGAAATCCTGGATCATTTACCCAAGAAAACCACCATGGTGATCATCGCCCACCGGCTCAATACCATCCAGAATGCTGACGAAATTTATTTTGTCAATGCAGGTGAGATGATCCGGGCCGGATCGTTTGACCATGCCGTGGATATGCTTCTACACAATAAACGCAGTAGCTAGCTTTCATTAAATCAATTGATCCCGGTACCGGCGGCTTAAAATAAGCCGTTCCCCATTAACCATTTCGATCCAATAATCACCATGTGATCTTGGCGTCAATTGACGGATTGCATTGATTTGAATAATGTGTGACCGGTGAATTCTGGCAAATTTAGACGGATCCAGTTTTGATTGCATGTTGGCGAGTGATTCCCGCAACAAATACTTTTGTCCTGTGGTATGCAATTCAACGTACTTATCGTCAGCTTCCAGATACAGGATGTCTTCCACGGCTACCGGTACGATCCGGGACCCAAGCTGAACCATAAACCGTTCCGGGTAATGCAGACCACCGCCACGTGCATCCAGAAGTTTTCTCAGAAGCTCGGGGTAATTTTCTAACCTGCCGATATGATCGATGGCACGGTGAAATGCCTGATGAAATCGTTCTTTGTCGTAAGGTTTTAATAGATAATCGACGGCATGTACTTCAAAGGCTTTAAGGGCGTATTGATCGTATGCCGTTACAAATATGACCGCGGGCATATGCTCAACACCTACCGCTGCAATCACTTCAAAGCCTGATTTGCCGGGCATTTGCACATCCAGTAAGACCAGGTCCGGCTGGACCTCGTGGATGGCCTGAATGGTTTCATCTCCATCCTGTGCGAAATGTATGGTTGCTACGCTTGGCTCTTCTTCAAGCAGAGTCTGTAACTTTCGCCGGGCAGGAGGCTCATCGTCCGCGATTAGAATAGTTAACCAGGGTTTCATGCGGCAAATCGTAATGGGATTTGAATCCCAATGGACAATCCACCTTCAGGAAGATTGGCCAGATTGAATTGATACTTTTCTCCAAAATGATTTTCCAATCGTTCCATGGTGTTTTGCAAACCCACACCAGGACCTATCCGGTGTTGAATTCCAGGTCCGTTATCCGTCAGGTGGATCTTTAATTTATCCTGGTCGATGGAAGTATGCAGACTAATATGAACCTGACCTTTGCTTTCCACGCCGTATTTAATGGCATTCTCCAGTAAAGGTTGTAACAGAAAGACCGGAATCAAGGCTTTGTGGGTGCCTTTACCAATGGAAATGGTTGTCTCCAATTTGTCTTTAAAGCGAATTTTCATGATTTTAAGGTAATGTTCAAGCAATCCGACTTCCTGTTCCAAGGCATGTTTTTCCGTTTTAATCTGAAAGGTAGAACGAAGCATGTCTCCAAGATTCACCATCATCCGGTCGGCAGCATCCAGGTCCTCATACATCATGCCTGATATGGCATTTAACGTATTAAAGAGGAAGTGGGGATTTAATTGCATTTGCAGTGCCTGCAAGCGTGCTTTGGTCAGTTGCTCTTCCAGTTGAGCCGTCCGGATTTTCTGAATGTGTTGTTCCCGAAACTGTTGGAATAAAGTATATCCGCCATAAAATACCCAATACAAAACAAATTGTTTGAAGTATTCCATCATGAAGCGGTAGCCCAATATTCCATACAAATTGGCATAATCGCCAAGGTCAAACCACCGGTACAATGGCGTCCTGACCGTGTACATCAGCAACGTGTGGAGTCCCCCGAACAACATGGTTATCAAAAGGTGCAGTGGAAGCCGCAAACTGATGTTTTCACGGGTGATGGGCTTCTGCTTGAAAAACCAGAAAAGACCCACCAACAATGGCAGCATGGTCCACGCTCCGGATAACTCATTGATCAGATAACGTTGCCAGTGGACCGGATCCCCATTGGCCATATCGTCGGTGGCAATAACCCCTACATTCAATAGACCAAAGAGGGTTAGGAGCAGAAATATCCAAAGCCATTTATGCTTTATTTCCATGTTCATTCAGGTCCTTTCAAGTATTCAAAATTAGACTATTTACAGGTGTCGCAGAAGGGGCCTTCCTAGTCAGCGTTGCCAGCGATAGGAGGCTTTGAAAAACCAGACAGCCTCGCTATTCAGAAAATGATCATCGGGGATGTAATCCGTTCCATTCCACGCCAATTTATCAAATTGCGAACCATATCCCAGATAAATGACCGTCCCGGGGATCCACGTGAATGACAAAAGCAGGTC